>JBEKRJ010000568.1:0-3963 GCA_049518835.1 Solirubrobacteraceae bacterium | reverse complement strand
CTCGCTGTGCATCGCGTCAGCGCCGGCGTCGAGGATCTTTCCCAGCAGCCATAGATCGCGGGCGCCGGGCTTCCACGGGCGTCGGTAGTGCTTGCGGTACACGCGGCGGGCGATCTCGCCGATCGCCGAGGGGTCTTCGGGCGCGATGAAGATGTAGGGCACAGGCTGTAGCGGCTCCTCGAGGCCACGGGACTGCTGGCGGGCAGCGTCGCGTTGGTGGCGAGATCGGCCGTTGGTTGTGTTGGTGGCGGCGAGCCCGGCTGTGATCAGCGCGTTTGTGTTGGCGAGGGTGCGGATGTCCTGCGCCAGCGGGTCGCCCAGCGCGCCGTGTAGCAGGTGCGCGGCGCCGACGTAGAAGTCGGGCTGGAGCTCGGGCGCTGGTGTGCGGCTCGGGCCGATCGAGTTGAGCGCGATCACGATCACGCGCTTGGCTCCCAGCCATAGCGCCGGTTTGATCGGCGTGTTCAGCCGCGGGCCGCCGTCGTAGTACCAGCCGGCGGCCGGCTCGGGGTCAGTCACGCGCACGGCTGGGAACAGCGCCGGGATCGCGGAGGACGCGAGAATGTGCTCTGCGCCGAGGTTGGGGGTCGCGACGTACTCGATCCCGCGCAGCGGGTCATCGCGGTGTCGCGGAGTGCCGCCCTGGTGAAAGACGACCGAGCTGTTGGCGTAGGCGGGTGTCGCGACGACCCCGAGCGCCAGTCGCTGCTCGCGGATGTTCTCACCCAACTGGTGAAAGTCGACCAACCTTGTGAGCGTCTGCGCGAGCGGCTCGGGGTTCAGGATCGACGGGGCGTGCAGGCTGCTGACGGGTAAGAACTCGCCGACGTAACGGATCAGCCGCGCCGCGCCGCCCGCTGCCATCAGCGGTGCGAGCACGTCGCCGAATCGCAGCTCGCGCCAGAACCGCAGGCCGTCCTCGATCGCCTCCTCAGTAGGACGATGCCAATTGGCCGCCAGATACGCCGAGATCAGCGCGCCCGCGCTCGTCCCGACGATCACGCTCACCTGATCCTTGAGCCCAGGCAGAATCACCGACAACGCCCCGGATGCGTAAGCGCCGCGCGCCCCGCCGCCACCCATCACCAAACCCACGTCGCGTCCCGCGCCATTCTCGGCGCTCACAGCGCGTCCTGCGCCATTCTCTGCGCTCACAGCCTCTCACCTCTCACTGATCCGTTTAGGAAACCACGCCACGCGGCCGCGTCTGACCGCGTGGCGACACAAAAGAAAGGACGCGGGCCGCGACGCCAGCACCGAGCTGACCGCGCGGAGCCCGCTCGACCACCGGTTCGCCCTTTTTCGTAGCGCCCCCGGGAGCAACCGTCCAAGCCGGGCGTGCGCGATCTCGGTTGCTCGACGTCCGTCGTCGCGCCATGTGTAGCGCTCGATGCCGGCGTCCGCGCAGCGCGGGTCGTCGGCGTTGGGCGTAGAACTGCTCTGCCCGCGGCGTGGGCGCGAACATCTCGACGCGGGTGCTGGCGCGCCCGAGGCGCCGGGGGCAGTGCGCGAACACTCGCGCGATCGCGCCGTCTGCGCGATCGCCAGCCCACCGCGGGCAGTTCAGAAACGAGTCGGCCGCGCTCGCGGACGCGCCCACGCGTGAGTGGCGCCCGGTGACCGCAGCGCTGTCGCTTGCGCGGGGCTTGCGGTCGCGGCTGGCCGGCCGCTGATCAGCCCTTTGATGTTCGCGGCCTGGCATCTGAACCCGTCAGGACCAGTCGCTGATGTAGGCCTGTGCCCGCGGGCCCAGCTCGCGCTCGTCGCTCACCAGAGCGCGGATCGCTTCCGGTGCGCCGCACCAGTGATCAACTGCGACCCCGGCGCTGCGGCCGCGCCGATGCGCGACGCGACCAGACCCGGCATGGTCGATGCCACGACCAGCGAGCACGAACGAAATCCGAGCGCCGACAGGGCGTCGCAAGCCATCGATCAAGATCCCGTGCTCACCCACATCGAGCACCTGGTAGCGCCCCGCGGGCGCTCCCGGCGACCCCTCGATCACTGCCGATAGCCCGCTGACGGCCGCGCGCTGATGCTCGCGAGCCTCCCGCGCGTGCACGCCCCGGCCAGCTTGCCGGCATCCTGGGCTCGC
The DNA here is from genome assembly GCA_049518835.1 of Solirubrobacteraceae bacterium. Classification (GTDB taxonomy): domain Bacteria; phylum Actinomycetota; class Thermoleophilia; order Solirubrobacterales; family Solirubrobacteraceae; genus Palsa-465. Next base: position 1,868 of record JBEKRJ010000568.1, on the reverse strand, counting down.
AGCTGCTGTCCGCAGTCGCGCAGCAACCAGCGCGCGGACTGCCCCCTCGACGCGATCTCCTTCCCAGGTCACGAACCGCAGGCCGACCGACCCAACCTCTCGATGCGCGACCGCGGCGACGCCGACGTAGCGAAAGTTGGGCCCACAGAGCTGAAAGCCGACCGTCTGGGCGACGTCGAGCTCGCTGCTGCTCTCCAACAGCAACCCGCCCGCGCAAAGATTCAGTACGCGGCCGCCACCGCACCAGCGCCGTTCCAAGCGCAGGCTCACCGATAGGTCTTCAGTGTCGCTAATACGTGCAGGCCGGCGAGCGAACCCGGCGAGCTCGCCGACGGGCAACAGCAGCAAACGACCCTCGGGACAAGGACAAAGATCGCCGGCCGGCTCGGCCGAGCCTCCCGGAACGGGCAGGTGATCCTTGCCAGCAACGCGCTTGTCTTGTGGCATTAGAACCCTTTCCCTCTCCGGTGGCTGTCTCGACCAACCATACATGAAATATGCATCTAGAAATGATATTCTTGAAAGATTGTCGTCAGACCGGACACCGACGTGGTCGTTTCTGACCAAACACGCCCGGGTGCTGCTGTGCATCGCACAAGACCCCGGCATCCGCTTACGCGACATCGGCGACCGCGTCGGGATCACCGAACGCGCCGCTCACAACATCGTCACCGAGCTCGCCGCCGACGGCTACATCTCGCGCGAACGCGCCGGCCGGCGCAACCGCTACACGATCCACCCCCACCTGCCGCTCCCCGACCAACTCGCCCACCAGCAGCCGATCGGCGACCTCCTCGCGATCCTCACCACACAAGCCCCACCCACGATCGACCCCGGCAGCGTCCAGCGCCAGCACCCCGCGCACGCTCCCGGGACGTGATCCCGGTCAGAGCCCGCACGCCGGCAAGCGAACGGGGGCGACGGTAGCCGTCTCGGCGGCTCAGTATTGGGGTGCGCCCAGAGCGCGACCCTGGCCGGGTACTACGGTTAGAGCTCGATCGCGCCGTCTTTGGGGAGCGGTCGTGCGTTCGCTTGTCCTTCCGGACCTCTCTGCCCGCGATCGGCCCGATGTGTCGCTGTCCGTTGTGCGGCCCCTGCTGCACGACCTCGCTGATGCTCAGCTGCGCCGGCGGCTGCGGGTCAAAGCGCCGCAGCAAACCTCGCGTGCTCAGACTCGCGCTGATCGGCGCTTGACGCCGGCCGACGGCGCCCCACCATGCCCTCAAACCCGCTAGCGCGGGTTCACTCCCTCTGACGTCTGTCCGGAGTGCCGCCGCCCGACGCTTTTCGGTCGTTCGGTCGTTCCCTCCTTTCAAACGTCGTCCCGCCTACCCAGTGCCGTGGGTGCCCTTGGCGCTCCAGCCGGTCGACGCGCTGGTTGCGAACCAACGCCGGGCTGTGGTGGCCGGCGCGCGCCGGCGCCGACCGGCAATTCCACCGACGGAGACAGCGGGCGACTACCGATCGAGGGTGGTGATTTGCGCCCTCGAAGCCGCCCGTAATCGGCGCGATGCTACGTGTCGATGGATGAAATCGCGGCACTGACACCTTTCGCTGGGCGGTCGCAAACGTCAGACAGATCACGCCGGCATGAACGGGCTTCGTGCGGCGTCGAACGGGAGGGGACACTGATGATTGGTGAGCACACGCATCGCGGCCGGCGGCTGATGAGAACGATCTTGGTCGTGCCTGCCATTGCGACGTTCGCGGCTCTCGCCGGAGCCTCGGCCGTGGCCGTTCACACGGGCGCCAAAGCCAGCCACTCCGAGCGGTCCGAGTTTCGCAAGGTGGGCCACTCGCAACGGCAGTGCTTTCGCAAGGTCGGTGCTGCGACCTGACCCGTCCCCCTTGCGGGCGTCGTTGAGGGG
>JBEKRJ010000567.1:0-3968 GCA_049518835.1 Solirubrobacteraceae bacterium | reverse complement strand
CTTCGTCGCGCGCGACCACCGGCGTCTGCCGTCAAGCTCGCTGATCCCGGCCGAGCACGACCCCTCGGCGCTGTTCACGATCGCCGGCATGCACCCGCTGAAGCCATTCTTCTCGGGTGCCGAGCGCCCACCGCACAATCGCGTGACGACCTGCCAGAAGACGTTTCGCACCGGCGACATCGAGATCATCGGCACCACCACCCGGCACCTGACGTTCTTCGAGATGCTGGGCAACTTCTCGTTCGGCGACTACTTCAAGCGCGACGCGGTGCGCTTCGCGCTCGAGCTGTCGCTCGAGGGGTTTGGCTTTCCGATCGACGAGATCTGGATCACGGTGTTCGCGGGCGACGACGAGCTCGGCCTCGGCCCCGACGAGGAGGCGATCGACGCCTGGCTGGAGGTCGGAATCCCGCGCGAGCGGATCGTCGAGTGTCCGCGCTCTGAGAACTTCTGGCAGGCCGGGCCGACCGGGCCGTGCGGCCCGTGCTCGGAGCTGTATCTGGACCGGGGCCTGCATTTCGGCAAGCCCGAGGACCTCCCCGGCGGCGACAACGAGCGCTTCCTCGAGTACTGGAACCTGGTGTTCATGCAGCTCGACCAGAACCCGGTCAACGTGCTCTCGCCGCTGCCCGCGAACAACATCGACACCGGCCTGGGCCTCAACCGGCTGGCGTGCATCTTGCAGGGCAAGGAGACCGTGTTCGAGACCGACCAGTTCGCGCCGCTGATCGCGCTCGGCGAGCAGCTCGCCGGGCGAGGCTACGGGCAGGACTTCGCCACCGACCGCGCGCTGCGGGTCCTCGCCGACCACGGCCGCGCGATGACGTTCCTGATCGCCGACGGCGTCGTCCCGTCCAACGAGGATCGCGGCTACGTGCTGCGGCGGATCATTCGCCGCGCGATCCTCCAGGGCCGCCACACGCTTGCGCTGCAGCCGGGCTTCCTGGGCCGCTACGCGCAGCTCGTGACCGAGCTGATGGGGGGCGAGTACGCCGAGCTCGCCGAGCAGCGCGAATCGGTGCAGAAGTGGCTGGGCTCCGAAGAGGAGGCGTTCGGGCGCACGCTGGCGCAAGGGACCAAGCTGCTCGATGAGCTGATCGCGCGCGCCCGCGACGCCGGCGACGAGGGGATCGCGGCCGCCGATGCGTTCCTGCTGCACGACACGTACGGGTTCCCGATCGACTTGACGCTCGAGCTCGTCGCCGGGCACGGGCTCGGGATCGACGAGGAGGGGTTCGAGGCGCTGATGGAACGCCAGCGCCAGCGCGCCCGCGCCGGATCGGGACGGTTCGCCGGCGGCGAGCAGGCCCGCGAGCGAGCGCTCGCGCTCGCCGGCGAGGCCGGCTTTCAGACCGACTTCGTCGGCTACGAGACGACCGACCAGGACACCACGATCGGAGCGGTGGCGAGCGATGACGGGCGCGTGCTGGTGAAGCTGGTCGAGTCGCCGTTCTACGCCACCGGCGGCGGGCAGGTCGCGGACGCCGGCTACCTCGAGTGCTTCGACGGCGACTGCCGCGCGCGCGTCGACGACGTGCTGCGCGTCGGCACCGACCAGGTGCTCGCGCTCGTGCCCGAGCGGGGCACGATCACGGTCGGCGAGCGCGTCCACGCGCGCGTCGATCGCGGTGCCCGCCACGCGACCGAGTGCAATCACACCGCCACGCATCTGCTGCACGCCGCGCTGCGCCGCCGCCTCGGCACCCATGTGCGCCAGGCGGGCTCCTACGTCGGCCCCGACAAGCTGCGCTTCGACTTCACCCACGGCGCCGCGCTGACGCCCGACGAGGTGCACGCCGTCGAGGACGCGGTCAATGCCTGGACCCTGGAGGCGCAGCCCGTGCGGGCGCTGACGACGACGCTCGAGGAGGCCCGCCGGCTCGGCGCGATGGCGCTGTTCGGCGAGAAGTACGGCGATCTCGTGCGGATGGTCGAGGTCGGCGACGGATCGTTCTCGCGCGAGCTGTGCGGCGGCACGCATGTCCGCAACACCGCCGAGATCGGGCTGTTCAAGCTCGTCGCCGAGACCTCGAGCGCCGCCAACGTGCGGCGGATCGAGGCGCTGACCGGGCCGGCGGCGGTGGCGCTACTGCGCGACCACGACCGGGCGCTCGGGGTCGCCGCGGGGACTCTGCGCGTGCCGCCCGAGGCCGTGCCCGACGTCGTCGCCGCGTTGCGCGCGCAGGTGCGCGAGCTGGAGAAGGCGGTGCGCAACGGCGCGGCCGGCAACGGCGCCGTCGACGTCGAGCAGCTGCTGTCGGGGGCGGTCGACGTCGCCGGCGCGCACGTGCTGGTCGCGGCCGTGTCCGCGACCGACGGCAAGGCGTTGCTGGATCTTGCCGACCGCCTCAAGTCCAAGCTCGGCGATGCCGCGATCGTGCTCGCGAGCGCCGGCGATGAGCGCGTCGATCTGGTCGCGACGGTCGCGCCGTCGCTGGTCGCACGCGGGCTCCACGCCGGCGAGATCGTCAAGGTCGCCGCGGCGGCGGTCGGCGGCGGCGGCGGCGGCCGCGACACGGTCGCCCGCGCGGGCGGGCGGGAGGTCTCGAAGCTTCCCGAGGCGATCGCTGCCGCGCGCGCGGCGATCGAGGCGGCGCTGCGCCGCGACCCTCCGGGCGCGTGAGGGTGCTGGCGCTCGACTACGGCCGGGCTCGGTGCGGGTGTGCGATCAGCGACCCGACCGGCGTGCTCGCAACCCCGCTCGAGCCGGTCCTGCAGGTTCGCACCCGGCGCGGCCTCGCGCGGCTGCGCACGCTCACCGCGCAACTGGACGTCGAGCGCGTGGTCGTCGGGCTGCCGCTGTCGCTGAGCGGCGCCGACTCCGAGCAGACGGCCGAGGCACGCGAGTTCGCGTCGGCGCTCCAGGGCCGCCTGGCGGTGCCCGTCGAGCTCTACGACGAGCGCTTCACGACCAAGCTCGCGGCCCGTGGCGGCGGGCGCGCCAGCGAGGACTCGCGCGCGGCGGCGCACCTGCTGCAGGGCTGGCTGGCGGCACGGCGCGCGCCGGCGCCGGCGGAGGACCTCGATGACTGAAGGTGAGCGCAGCGCGCAGGAGCGAGAGGCGGCGCGGCGCGAGCGCGAGCGGATGCGCGCGGCACGCCGGCGCGGGGACGACCAGGATCACGAGCGCGGCGACCACGAGGAGGATCGGGATGTCGACGGCGAGCCCGATCTGTACGCCGATCACGAGGCCGACCTCGATGCGGACGACGAGCTCGACGGGTACGCCGATCACGACGGCTTCGCGGACGACGAGCTCGGCCGATACGCAGATCACGAGCTCGACGCGGACGCGGACGCGGACGGGTACGAGGTGCCCGCCGGCACTCGCCGCGTGGCGCGCAGCGAGCGCCTGCAGGAGCTCGACCGCGCCGGCGAGAGGGTGCGCTTGTCGCGGCGCTCGCCCGCGCCCAAGCGCGCCCCGGCCAAGCGTCACTCGTACGCGGGGCGGGTGCTCGCGCTGCTGGCGCTGATCGCGGGTGTCGCGCTGATCTGGTTTCTGGTGCAGCTGTTCCAGCCGCTGCACGGATCGGGGGGCGCCAGCGTCACGGTCACGATCCCGCCGCGGACGAGCTCGAGCGCGATCGGCGACCTGCTGGCGCGCGACGGCGTGGTCTCGTCGGGCTTCTTCTTCAAGTTGCGGGTCGCGTTGGGCGGAGACCGCGGCAAGCTGCTGGCCGGCACGTATCACCTCAAGCGCGACATGACCTACGGCGCTGTGCTGAAGCTCCTCACGACGCCCCCGCCGGCGGCCCCTGTGAGCGAGCTGACGATCACTCCCGGCCGGACTCGCCGGCAGGTCGACGCGCTGCTCGCAGCGCAGCACATTCGGGGCAGCTACCTAGTCGCGACCCGCCGCTCGCGGCTGCTGAACCCGTCCGCGTACGGGGCCCCGCGCGACACGCCGTCGCTCGAGGGCTTCCTGTTCCCCGACACATTCCAGTTGCGCGACCCGGTCAGCATCACGG
>JBEKRJ010000566.1:0-3974 GCA_049518835.1 Solirubrobacteraceae bacterium | reverse complement strand
CCGCTTCGCTGCTCGTGTCTGAGGTCGCGTTGCGTTCGCTCGCGGCGCGAGCCACGGGGCGCGACGAAATCGAAGCCGAAGCCGAGGCCGTGGGCGCCGAGCGCGACGAGTACGCCGGTAGCGACGATGGCGATTACGCCGGTAGCGACGATGGCGATTACGCCGGTAGCGACGGTGGCGAACTCGGCGGCGTCGAGGGCGAGGTCAGCGCCGGCGCCGACGATCAGGAGGGCCAGGACTGATGCAATCAAGTCAGATCATCATCCGTCCGGTCGTGTCCGAGAAGACGTATGTGCTCGCCGAGGCCGGCAAGTACACGTTTCGGATCAACGATCGCGCGCACAAGACGCAGGTTCGCCAGGCGATCGAGCAGCTGTTCGACGTCACCGTGCTCGAGGTCCGCACCGCGTGGGTCAAGAGCAAGCCCAAGCGCCGTGGCCATACGTCGGGTCGAACGCGCCGGTGGAAGAAAGCGATCGTGCAGGTCAAGCCCGGCGAGACGATCCCGATCTTCGGCTCCGCGTTGGAGGGAGGCGAGTAATGCCGATCCGCAAGCCCAAGCCCACCTCCCCGGGGCGCCGCTTCACTACCTATCCCGACTTCGCCGAGGTCACCCGCGCCGAGCCTGAGAAGTCTCTGACCGAGGGGCTGAAGAAATCGGGCGGCCGCAACTCATACGGTCGCAAGACCGCGCGCCACCGCGGCGGCGGTGCCAAGCGGCTCTACCGGCAGATCGACTTCAAGCGCCGCAAGGACGGCGTGCCGGCGAAGGTCGCCGAGATCGAATACGACCCCAACCGCTCGGCCTACATCGCGCTGCTGCACTACGCCGACGGCGAGAAGCGCTACATCCTCGCTCCGCAGCGGCTGCGTGTCGGGATGAGCGTGCAGTCGGGCCCGGGGGCCGACATCCGGGTCGGCAACTCGCTCCCGCTCGCGAGCATGCCCGCGGGCACCGTCGTGCACAACGTCGAGCTGACGCCCGGCCGCGGCGGCCAGATGGCGCGGGCGGCCGGCGCGGGCGTCCAGTTGCTGGCCAAGGACGGCGACTATGTGACCTTGCGGCTGCCGTCGGGCGAGATGCGGATGGTCAGGGCCGAGTGCCGCGCGACCGTCGGGACGATCGGCAACAGCGATCACCAGAACGTGTCGATCGGCAAGGCGGGACGCAAGCGCCACCTCGGCGTGCGCCCACAGACGCGCGGCACCGCGATGAACCCCGTCGACCACCCGCACGGCGGCGGCGAGGGCTCCACCACGCCCGGCCGCCATCCGGTCACGCCGTGGGGCGTGCCGACGCTCGGCTACCGCACGCGGCGCAAGGGCAAGCAATCAGATCAATACATCGTCCGTGGCCGCAGGAGGGGTAAGAAGCGTTGAGTCGATCAAGCAAGAAGGGCCCGTACGTGGAGGATCGCCTGATGACGCGCATCGAGGCGATGAACTCCTCGGGCGACAAGCGGATGCTCAAGACGTGGTCGCGGACCTCGACGATCTTCCCGGAGATGGTCGGGCACACGATCGCGGTCCATGATGGCCGCAAGCACGTCCCGGTGTTCGTCTCGGAGTCGATGGTCGGGCACAAGCTGGGCGAGTTTGCGCCCACGAGGCTGTATCGGGGACATGCTGGCACGGGTAAGCGGCGATGAGTACTTCGGGGTCTGAAGAGCATCGTCGCTGGCGGATGTTTGGGCGTCGCCATGAGGAGGGTGGGGCTGAGGAGACGCCTGGGTCTGAGCCGGTTTCTGATTCTGAGTTGGTTTCTGATTCTGAGTTGGTTTCTGATTCTGAGTTGGTTTCTGATTCTGAGGAAGCGGCGGTTCCCGAGGAGGTCGCTTCGCCCGGGGAGGTCGCTGGGTCCGAGGAGGAGATCGCTTCGGCCACCCCAGAGGGCACGTCCATCTCTGAGGCACCGCACGCGAGTGCCTCAGAGGTGGACGTGTCCTCTGAGGTGGCGCCTGGGTTGGCTGGGGAGCAGGCCGGGGCGGTGGCTGGCGAGTCTGTCCCCGTGGGGGAGGGGGAGCTGGAGGCGGCTGCTCCGGCTGGCGATGAGGTGGGTTTTGAGGCCGCCGTGGAGGATGCGGCTGCTGTTGGGGATGAGGCTGCTGTTGGGGATGAGGCTGCTGTTGGGGATGAGGCTGCCGGCGGCCTCTCGGATCTTGAGGCTGAGGCTGCTACTGAGGTTGTGCTGGAGGCCGATGATGAGGCCGAGGTGGAGGTGGGGGCGGTTGGTGAGGCTCCTGTGGTGGAGGATGAGGTTGTTGAGGAGGAGGAGGCTCCGGGGGAGGTACGGGAGTCGCGTCGTTCTCGGCGGCGGCGTTTGCGGGGGCGGCGTGGTTCCGGTGAGCGGCCTTCGGTGCCGCCCAAGCCCGCTGCGGCCCGGCGCCGGCGGTCTCAGCGCGATCCAAGCCTGCCGCCGCCCGTCGTGCGGGCGCAAGCGAAGTACGTGCGCTCGTCGGCGCGCAAGGCGCGCCTGGTGTGCGACCACATCCGCGGCAAGAGCGTCGAGGATGCCCGAGCTATCCTGGCTCATACGCCGCGGGCGGTCGCGCGCGATTGGAGCAAGCTGCTCGAGTCCGCCGTCGCGAACGCCGAGCACAACCACGAGCTCGTCGGCGAGGACCTGTACGTGATGGCCGTCAAGGCCGACGAGGGTCCGACGATCAAGCGGTTCCGTCCGCGCGCGATGGGTCGCGCGACGAGGGTCCGCAAGCGCACCAGCCATCTGACGATCTTGCTCACGCCGAAGGAATAACGACAGTGCTTCGCACGGACGAATCCAGATTGAGATAACTGCAATGGGTCAAAAAGTTCATCCCGAGTCGCTGCGCGTGGGCTACATCCACGACTGGAAGTCGAACTGGTTCAACGAGCGCGCGTTCGCGGATTACCTGCACGAGGACTTGCTGGTTCGCCAGCACATCATCCGCCGCCTGTCGCACGCGGGCCTGTCGGACATCACGATCCGCAAGAACGCGACCGAGGTCGAGGTCAACATCAACACGGCGCGGCCCGGGATCGTGATCGGCAAGTCGGGTTCGGAGGTCGACCAGCTGCGCCGCGACCTGCACCGGATCACGGGCAAGCAGGTCAAGGTCAACATCCTCGAGATCAAGCGCCCCGAGCTCGACGCGCGCCTCGTCGCGCAGTCGATCGCCGAGCAGCTGCAGAACCGCGTCGCGTTTCGCCGCGCGATGAAGCGGGCGTTGACGAGCGCGATGCGCTCCGGGGCCAAGGGCGTCCGTGTCCAGGTTTCCGGACGGCTGGGCGGCGCTGAAATGGCGCGCACCGAGGGCTACTCCGACGGACGCGTGCCGCTGCACACCCTGCGCGCCGACATCGACTACGGCTTCCACGAGGCGCGGACGACGTTCGGCCGGATCGGCGTCAAGTGCTGGATCAACAAGGGCGAGATCATGCCCGAGGGCTACACCGGCGCCGACCTGACGATCATGGATGAGCCTCCCCCGCAGGCGCCCGAGCGGGGCGGACGCGACGGTCGCGGCCGCAACGGCGGCGGTCCCGGCGGCCGCGGTGGTCGCGGCGGCGGTGGTCGCGGCGGCGGTCCCGGCGGTCCGGGCGGCCCCGGTGGTCCGGGTGGCTCGGGCGGTCCCGGCGGCGGCGGTCGCGGTCGCGGTGGTCGCGGCGGCGCCGGCGGGCGTCCGGGCGGCGGCGGTCCCGGTGGTGGCGGCGGGCGTCCTGGTGGCGGCTACGGTGGTGGCGGTGGCGGCTATGGCGGTGGCGGTGGCGGCTATGGTGGTGGCGGTGGCCGTCCCGGTGGCGGCGGTCCCGGTGGCGGCGGTGGGCGTCCGGGTGGCGGCGGTCCCGGTGGCGGCGGCGGCCGTCCCGGTGGCGGCTACGGCGGCGGTGGTGGGCGTCGTGGTGGCGGCTTTGGTGGCGGCGGTGGGCGTCCCGGTGGCGGCGGTCCGGGTGGCGGCGGTGGTGGCCGTCCCGGTGGCGGCGGTCCCGGTGGC
>JBEKRJ010000565.1:0-3988 GCA_049518835.1 Solirubrobacteraceae bacterium | reverse complement strand
GACCCGGGCGGGGAGCTGCTCGGCGAGATCCGTCTCCCGGGCGCAGTGAATTTCTGCTTCGGCGGAGCCGAGCGCAACCTCCTGTTGATCACCACCGACTCTGCGGTTTGGTCCGCCGAACTGGCCGCGAAAGGAGCCTGAACCACCCATGTCATCGCTAACTCACCGGATCATTGACGATGCGGGCGTCGACGCCGTACTCGACGCCGCCGAGCGACACGCTGTGGAGCACGACCACCGGGTCGTGATCGCCGTGGTTGAGCGATCGGGCGAGCTGGTCGGACTGCGGCGCACGCCGGGAGCGCAGATCGCCAGCTCGCGCGTCGCCGTCGACAAGGCGCGGACGGCGGCGATCTTCGTCCGGCCGAGCCGCGAGCTCGAGCGGCAGGTCAGTGGTGGCCGGCTCGGCGCACTCGCGCTGCATGGGGCGCGAGCGCTCACCGGAGGGATTCCGCTGAAGGTCGGCGACGACGTGGTCGGCGCAGTCGGCACCAGCGGCGAGACTCCGGATGAGGACGAGGCCGTCTCGATCGCCGGCGCGCGCGCCCGGTTCGCGACGGTCACGGTCCCCGCTCTGTCCAGCGCACAGGCGCGGCGGGCGGCGGAGACGGTTGCCTCCGAGTGCGGCCGGCGCGGCGTCTCGCCGGTCTGTGCCGTTGTGGACGCGGGGGGAGATCTCATCTACATCTGGCGCCCCGACGGCGCCCAGGTGGCGAGCGTCGAGGTTGCCACGGACAAGGCCCGCACCGCGGGGATCTACCGGCGGCCGAGCAAGGATTTCGAGGACCAGGGATCCCGTGGCCGCGCATCCGCGCTTCACCTTGCCCGCGCCGTTCCGCTCCAGGGCGGGGTTCCGATCCTCCGCGATGGTCACGTGATCGGCGCGGTGGGGGTCAGCGGCGCGTCGTCCGCGGACGAGGACCAGGAGCTCGCAGCGATGGGAGCGCGCGCGCGTCGTCTCGAACGGATCCGCAAATGGAGCCACGCTCTTTGACGTGGAGGCCGTCCACGCCCAGTTCGCCACCGGCGGGCTGCTGCTCGATGCCGGCGCGTATAAGCTCGATGCGGGACGGCGAGAGGCGCCGGGCGAGGTCGAGTATCACGCGCACACGGTCGACGTGATGCACGTAGTGCAGGGCGCCGCGACTGTCGTCACGGGCGGCGAGATGGTCGGGGTGCGCGACGCTGGAGACGGCGAGCTTCGCGCCGCGTCGATCACCGGCGGCCATGACCACGAGCTTTCGGCGGGCGATGTGCTGGCCGTGCCGGCGGGGGTGCCGCATCAGTTCACTCGCGTGTCCGATCCGTTCCTGTACTTCGTCGTGAAAGTCGAGGTGTGTGAGGATGCTTACCCGCATTCGTACAGACGCGGCCGCGCCGCGTTCCCGGGCCGACGGAGTTGCTGCCCGGATGCCCCGACGCGGTCGTTGACCTGCAGACCGAGGCCGGCGTCTCGCTCGTCGATGGCCGCTGGCGCTACGCCGACGCTGGTGTGGTCCCGATCGAGTTCGTAGCGGTCGGTCACCCGGACGATCCGCTGGGGCCTGGGCTGGTACCGAATCAGACCTTCGACGTGGTGCCGCACGCGCAAGGCACCGAGTACGACGATTCCGACTGGCGCGTGCTGGAGCCCGAGGAGACGCAGCTTCGCCTCAGTCAGGGCCGGGTGTGCTTCAACTGGTAGCTGATCTGGGTGACGATCCCCGAACGGATAGGTGACTTCGATCGGACCGGAGCGAGCGTGGTGTTCGAGGTCGTGATCGACGACCACGCCGAGGTTTGGGTCGACGGCGAGTTGCCGCACGCACTTGGCGATGTCGGCGGACCGGTGGTTGGCGGGTTCAATGCTCCTAATTGCGTGCTGCTGACCGACGGCGCCCGGCCGGGCCAGCGGTTCCAGATCGCTGTGTTCGGGATCAACGGCCGATCTCGACCTCGCCACGCAACTACATCTGGATGCGAACCGCGATCCTCGACTTCTATGCGCCCGAGCGGTCACGCCCCGCGGAGCCGGCCGAACTCGAGATCGACCGCGAGCACTCGCGGCTCGACGCGATCCTGGCGTCCGACGCGCGACTTGAGCGCATCGCCGGCGGCTTCGTCTTCACCGAGGGACCGGTGTGGAGCCGTGAGGGCGCGCTGCTCTTCAGCTCGCCCAACACGAACGCGATCTACCGCTGGCACCCATCCGGGCGCGTGTCGATATTCCGTTCCACAAGAGCGGCTACAGCGGCGTGGACATCGGTCGCTTCGATCAGCCCGGATCGAACGGGCTCACGTTCGATCCACGGGGCCGGCTCACTATTTGCCAGCACGGGAACCGCCGCCTGATCCGCCTCGAGCCGCATGGCAACGTGACCGTGCTCGCGGATAGCTACGACGGCCTGCGCTTCAACAGCCCGAACGACCTTGTCTACCGCTCGGACGGGACGCTGTTCTTCACTGACCCACCGTTCGGCCTGCCCGCGTCGTTCGGCGACCCCGACAAGGAGCTGCCCTTCAGCGGCGTGTTCGCCGTCCGCGACGGCGAGGTCAGGCTGGTCACCGACGAGCTCGAGGGACCGAACGGCATCGCGTTCTCGCCCGACGAGCGCTACCTCTATGTCGGCAACTGGGATCCGGAGCGGAAGGTCGTCATGCGCTACGAACTTGGTCCGGATCTCGACGTGATCGACCGGAGCGTTCTCTTCGACATGACCGGCGCCGAGGGCGAACACGCGATCGACGGGCTCAAGGTCGACGTCGAGGCCAACGCGTACGTATGCGGCCCCGGCGGGATCTGGATTGTCTCTCCCGCCGGCGAGCACCTCGGCACGCTACGGCTCCCGGAGGCGCCGCACACACAACCTCGCGTGGGGCGACGCCGACGGCCGCACCTTGTGCGTAACCGCGCTCACCAGCGTCTACCGCATTCGACTTCGCATCCCAGGCATCCGACCCCACTGAAAGGACACTTGATGAGCGCGAAACTGCAACCTGGAATGACCCTGCCCAATTTCGAGCTTCCGGACGAGAACGGCGAGATCCACCGCCTGTCCGACCTCCAGGGCGAGAACCCGATGATCCTCCTGCTCGGCCGCGGCGAACACTGTCCCCGGGAGCGCCAGCACCAGAAGGAGATGATCAAGCTCTACGAGTGGTGCGCTGTCGGCTTCACCAACCTCGTCACCGTGCTGCCCAACGACCAGCACGAGACGTACAAACTCAAGATCTCCACTCCGGCCGCGTGGACCTACCTATGCGACGAGAACCTCGTGGTTCAGCGCGCCCTCGGGATCAAGGAGTACACCGACCCTCACCACGACGCGACCGTCCCGCACACCCTGGTGCTCGCGCCCGGGCTCGTGATCGACAAGTCGTACGTCGGCTACTGGTTCTTCGGCCGGCCTTCCGCCTATCAGCTGTGGGAAGACCTCCAGGCGCTGTTCGGAAGGATCAAGGACGACTTCGACCCCACGCTCGCGGAAGTGCGCGCGGCGTGGGAAGCCAGCACGGCGGTAGCGCACTGACCAGCTCGGAGGTCGAACGGGCCATTCTCGGGTCGTGTCACCGCGGGTTGGCCGTAGCCGCGGGTGTCGTCCCGGCCGTAGCCGCATGCATCGTGATCGCCGCCGGCAATCTGACGCTTCTGGTTGTGTGCTGGAGGCGGCGAAGCGTGCTCGGAGGCGTACTCGCCGCGCTCGGCCTCGCGGCCGCTCTGTTCGCAGTTGTCTCAGGACCGACACATGGCGCCGGCGAGGGTGCGCTCGCCGGCGCGTCGATCGCCCTCGTGCTTGGGACAGCGCTCTACTTACTCGGGCAGGCGCTGCAGCGTCTGCTCGATGACGATCCCGGCGCGCGGCCGGAGAACTAGCAACTAGCGTCCCCGGCGATGATCAGGTCGGCGACCAGTCCGGTCCAGCCGGTTTGATGCGACGCGCCGAGCCCCGCCCCGGTGTCGCCGTGGAAGGACTCGTGTGGAAGTACTCGTGGAAGGGGATCAGCCCGT
>JBEKRJ010000564.1:0-3990 GCA_049518835.1 Solirubrobacteraceae bacterium | reverse complement strand
GCAGAAGCTCGGGAGTCCTCGATCCGCGCGAGCAAAGCGAAAGGTGCCGGCCTGGCCGGTCAAGCCTGCATCGGCGCCGGGGCCGGCACAGCTCATCCGGCGGTTGTCGCCGGCTGCCCCGGTCGCGGTTTGCGCGATTGGGTCGCCGGCAGACCCTCGCTGCTTCTGCCCTGTTCCAGCATCGCGGCCCGTCGGCGCAGGTATCGATCTCGTCGCTGCTTTGGTCGGCGAGCGACGGTCCCAGCGCGCGGGCAGTTCGTCGCCCAGATGCGCCCTTCACGAACCGACGTCGGAGACGTTCGAAGGAGACGACAAGCGCGCGGTGTTTGATGGGCCGGTGTCTGGCCGCCCGGCGACGTGCCGCAGACCCATTCCGAACCCGGTGTTCTGCTCGAGCGCTTCGGGCCGATCGCCCACGCTTGAGCCCGGGCCTCATCCGCCGGGTGAGCTGGCCTCACCCGCTGGGCGCCGCCACCGGCGTTTTGAAGCCGTGGCCGAAGGTCGGGAAGCCGCATGTGGTCGCCGCCTGCTTGAACGCGGGCGATTGGACCATCGACGCGGTCAGCGAGAAGACGCCGTCAGGACCGCCGAGGATCGTCTCGTCCGGCGCAGGGGGCGTCGACGGCGGCGAGGTGGCCGGATCGGGGAACGACCTCAGGCCGTGCGCGCGCATGCACGCGGCGATCTTCACTCCGTGCTCGATGCGCGTCGCCGAGACACTCACTGGGGTTCCGATCCCTCCAGGCAAAAGCTTCTGACACGCGCTCTGGGCCGACCGGAACGCAGGCGACTGCGTACTGATTCCGGAACCCGACAACTGAACTCCGACGCCATTTGGGTCAGGGAAGTTGGGCACCCCCTGCGCCCGCATGCAGTCCGCATACTTGATCCCAGCCGACGCAATCGCTGGACCCGAGCCACCGCCCGGCTTCCCGGAGGACCCACAAGCGGCAACGACCAAGGCGGAGCTGACGACCGCGAGAGCGACGGCGAAGGCTGGTCGAGGTATCGGGACGCACATCTTGAACGGCTTGTACCCAATCACGGATAACAGCGAGGTAACGCCACAAAAGCCCTAATTGCGAGGTACTGAGTTAGCGTGTTCGCTTTGACGGCGGGTACTGGTCAGCGACCGCGCGTGCGATGAGGTGTTGGAGGTGCTGGGGCCCTGCGTCGTTGAGGTGGACCTCGACGATGTCTTCGGCCCCGTCGGGGGTGACGGTTGCGATCGCGGTGATGAACGCGCTGCCGTAGAGCTCGACGGACTTGGTGCTGGTGCCGTCGTGTAGCTAGTGGACGGTGAGGCGGTAGCGGGTAGGGCGGTTGCTCATGGGTCGCGCGAGTTCGCTGCAGCGGGGAGGCGCAGCATCGTTGTGGGTGCTGGTTGGGGTTGGCGCAGCAGGTCGGCGAGCAGCGCGATCGGGCAGGTGTCCTGTTGGCGGGCGGTACGGATTACGCTCATCAGTGTCTGCCGGATCTCGGCGCCGTGATCGGTGCGGTTGCCACCCCAATGTTTGCGGTTGACGACCGCCGGGCGGATCGCCTGCTCGGCCCGCCAGTTAGTGGCCTGAACGCCGGGTGTCTTTAGGAACGTGAGCAGGTTCTCGCGCTCGTTTCTGAGGTGAGCGAGCAGCTTGCGGTTGGGCTCGTGCGTCGGGTTGCGCTCCAGCAGCCTGTCGAGATCGCGCTGGAGGCGGGCGATCTCGGTGTCGAGGCGCGTCTGTCGGTCCGCAGCGGCGGTGATCATCGCCTCGCGGTCCTGACTGACGGCGCTCAGCGCTGGCTGGTCTGAGATCTCGACGCAGGTGCCCTCGATCACGTCGCTGTCGGGGAGCCTGAGAACGTCTTGGTAGCTGTCGCGTACGGCGAGCGCGTCCAAGGGAGTGTCGGAGGAGCCGTGTAAGCGTGGTCGAAAGGATTGATCATGCCTTCATCTCCTACCTCTACTACTCATAACAATACGTCGTTGCCTGGTTCGGGTAATGACATCGAGCGGGGTAATGTCGACTATGTCGAGTCGAGCGAGCGTCGTGGGCCGTTTGCCGGGTTTGCCTGGCGGGCCGCGGCGCTTGGCGAGCCGGAGCTTGAGATCTCCGATCAGGTGCTCGATGCGCTGTTGGCTGGGGCGCGGACCGCGGAGCAGATCGCTGGGCCCGAGGGCGTGCTGGCGGCGCTCACTCGCCGGCTTTTGAATCGGGCGTTGGAGGCCGAGCTGTCCGCGCATCTGGGGTATGAGGCGGGTCGGGCGCCGGCGGGCGGGAGCGGCAATTCGCGTAATGGCAAGCCCGTCAAGACGGTGATCACTGATCAGGGGCCGTTGCGGATCTGCTCGCCGCGGGATCGCAAGGGCACGTTTGAGCCCCAGATCGTGCGCAAGCGTCAGACGCGCTGGGTCGGGTTTGACGAGAAGGTGATCAGTCTCTATGCCCGCGGCTTGACCGTCCGCGAGATTCAGGGGCATTTGCAGGAGATCTACGGGACCGACGTGTCGCCCGATCTGATCTCGAAGATCACCGACGCGGTGCTCGCTGACGCCAAGGCGTGGCAGAACCGGCCGTTGGAGCGGCTGTATCCGATCGTCTACCTCGACGCGCTGGTGGTCAAGATCCGCGACGGGCACACGGTCAGGAACTTCGCCTGCTATGTCGCGATCGGCGTCAACCTCGAGGGCGAGCGCGATGTGCTCGGGCTGTGGTTTGAGCGCACCGAGGGGGCGAAGTTCTGGCTGCACGTGCTGACCGAGCTCAAGCACCGCGGCGTCTCAGACGTGCTGTTCTTCTGCGTCGATGGGCTGGCTGGGTTCCCCGAGGCGATCGAGGCGACGTTCCCGCACTCCACCGTCCAAACGTGTGTCGTGCACCAGGTTCGCGCGAGTCTGAGGTTCGTCTCCTACAAGGACCGCAAGCAGGTCGCCGGCGACCTGCGCCGGATCTACACCGCCGCCAGCCAGGATCACGCCGCCGACGAGCTGCAGGCGTTTGCCGAGAAGTGGGATGCGCGCTACCCGACGATCAGCCAAAGCTGGCTTGATCGTTGGGAGCAGATCACCCCGTTTCTCGCCTACCCCCAGGACGTCCGCCGGGTGATCTACACGACCAACTCGATCGAGGCGTTGCACCGCCAGATCCGTAAGATCATCAAGACGCGCGGGCACTTCCCGACCGAGGACAGCGCGCTGAAGCTGCTCTACCTAGCGATCACCAAAGCCGAGACCAAATGGCGCCAGGTGTTCCAGTGGCACGCAGCGCTCGCCGCGTTCAAGATCCAGTTCCCCGACCGCATTCCCGACAATGCAATCTGACCGAGTCGAGGCGCTGTTCGCGCGCGTGTCCACCCCCGCCAGCCACAAACGGCTGAAACGGGGGCCCGACATCATCCGCAACGCTACCACATCCACATCCACATCCGCGATCAACTGTCACACCACCGACCGCTGCCAATCGTGTGCTGCCGTCCCCGTCGCACGACATCAACACTCGCGACTCGCTGAGTGGTCCGTGCCACGCCGTCAGACACTGGCGCAAATCCCCCCACCCCGACCTCGGCGGAGCATCGCGCGCGACCGACTGGCAGTCAAGAGAGGGCCCCGCGCGTCGAGCCCGACACGCAACGGCCCCGGGGCGGGCCCGACCTTGACGGCCAGACGGCGCGCGCTACCAGAATTCAGCAAGGTCGGGGTGGGGACTCGGGAGAACCAAGCAGCGGCGCTGCCGCCAGCCGCGCCCAGCAAGACGCAACCACACGTACCCCTTCGACGGACAGACCAACGACAGTCGACCCCAGACCGCAAGACGCCTCTCACTGTTGACATTATCCACGTAACTGTTACACTCAAACAGTCGGCTTACACAGAAGATCTGACACCCTCCGTCTCGATCCGCAAGATCGCAACGGCGGCCGGGCTGGGCCCGACCCGTGTCCACGCGATCGTCGGCGACGCCGAACTCGACGGTCTCGACGCGGCCTTGGGCGAGCTGCGCTCGCTGTACG
>JBEKRJ010000563.1:0-3993 GCA_049518835.1 Solirubrobacteraceae bacterium | reverse complement strand
TCGATTGACGACACCTCGGTCGCGAGGAACGCGAGCGCCTCCTGCATCTCGGCACGCGCGAGGTTGGCGCCGACGCAGTTGTGGATGCCGGCGCCGAACGTCAGCAGCCGCGCATGCGGCCGTGGCGCCTCGATCTCGAACGCGTCCGGCTCGACGCCGGCGCGGTTGGCGTGCCAGGCCGACACGAGCACGACGGTGCCAGGTGGGAACGTGACGTCGCGGAAGCACAGCTCGCCGACCGTGATTCGAGCGGTGAATGGGGTGATCGGCTCGTAGCGCAGCGCCTCCTCGACCGCCGGCAGCGCCAGCCGCAGCGGATCGGCGCGCAGCGCCCGCCACTGGTCGGGATGCTCGGCCAGCAGCCGCACGGCGTGGGCGAGCTGGCTCTGGCTGGTGTCGACGCCGCCGACGAGGATGTCGAGCACGAGGTTGCGCAGCTCGTCGTCGGTGAGGCGGTCGCCGGCCTGCTCCGCCTCGATCAGCGCCGAGATCAGGTCGTCGCCGGGCGCCAGCCGGCGGGCGGCGATCAGCTCGTCCTCGTAGGCGTAGAACTCGGCCACCGCCTGCTCGATCAGCTCGCGCTCGGTGATCAGGCTGTGCGCGTCGAACTGTCGCTGGATCCACCCCGACCAGTGGTGCAGGCGGGACGCATCCTGCAGCGGCGCGCCCATCACCTCGGCGATCACCAGCGACGGATACGGCTTTGCGAACGAGGCGATGAACTCACAGCAGCTGCGATCGCCCAGCGAGCCGAGCAGCTGCGAAAGGAAGCGGCGCATCGCCGGCCGGTAGCGATCGACGGCGCGCGGGGCGAGCGCCGGGTTGACGAGGTTTCGCAGCCGCCGGTGGTCGTCGCCGTTGATGTTGATGATGTTCTTGACGATCTCCTCGTGCAGCGGGCCGTCGGCGATCCCGAACAGCTGCGCCATCGTCAGTCCCGGGAACACGGCCTGCTTGGTGCGCAGGAAGAACTCGGCCGCCTCGCGCTCGAGCACGATGAAGCCAAACGGGCACTTCGCCAGCCACCCGTCGTAGCCCTCCAGGGCCGCCATCGCCGCGCGGTAGCGCTCGCCGTGCAACTGCGGGTCGGTGTGGTCGAACGCCGGCAGCTCCAGCTCTGCTGCGAGCTTCACCGCGGGCGCCCCAACCACGGATTGGCGGCGAGCTCGCGCGCCACCTCCTCGGTGACCGCCAGCGCCTGCAAGACCGTCACGTAGTCGAGATGGTCGGGCGTGTCGCTGATCTGGTGGTAGTTGCAGAGCAGCTTGCGGCGATCCATCGAGGCGAGCGTCGCGGTTGGATAGCCGGCGCGGCTCGGGATCACGGCGTCGGTCGACGCGCGCGAGCGCATGCCGCGGCGCAGCGGCACCCCCGCACGCTGCGCGACGTGCGCGATCAGATCGCGGAAATCGCGGTCGTGGTAGTCCTCCATCACGACCGGCCCCTCGCCCTCGAGCAGGATCAGCTTCGGCGAGCCCACGGAGTCGATGTTCAGCACCCACGTGCGGTCGCGGTCAAGCGCGACGAGGTGACGCGCGGCGAACGCATGGATCCCGCCCTGCAGGACCTCCTCGGCGCCGCAGGACACCAGCAGCACGCGCAGCCCCTCGACCGGCTCGCAGCGCAACCGCTCGGCGAGCGCGACCAGCGCCGCGACCGCCGACAGGTTGTCGTTGGCGCCTGGCGAGACCGGGCTGCGATGAACATCGGCGAACACGGCGGTGCCGGTCACGCAGCCGGCGAGCCCCGCGAAGATCATCCGCCGCCGGCGCAGCGCGGCGCCGAGCGACACCAGCGCCGGCCCGGCGAGCAGCGCCCACCACAGCGGCGGCGAGGTGTCGATGCGCTCGATGATGCCGGGCAGCCTGTCCGCCAGCCACGCCTGCACCCGCTCGTCGAAGATCACCCCGGTCGACGCGGCGTCGTGGTGGGCGAGCACCAGCAGCGTCCGCGCCGCGCGCTCGTCGCCGCAGGACGCGACCACGTTCCAGGTCGTCAGCCGCTGCGCGGTGGCGCGGCGAAACAGGCGCGGGCCATTGGAGATGTCATCGACGATCGCCGCCGCCGCGACGCCGGCAGCGAGGCCGCCGACGCGGCGCCCCGGGCGCAGCAGCGCCGCGCCGCCCGCGACCGACGCGATCGCCGCGAGCGCCCCGATCACCTGCGCGTAGCCGTCTAGGAACTGCTCCTCGTCGATCTGGACCTCGCAGCCGGCATCGCGCAGGCGCTGCGCCAGCCACTGCGCCGCCTCGTGCTCGCCCGGTGAGCCGGCCAGGCGCGCGATCGGCGCGAGTGCCTCGATCACCTCGCGGACGGTGGTCTCGCTTGCGTGCGCGGACATCAAGCCGGTGCTCATCGCGCGGATGGTAGGGACTCGCGGGGCGCCGATCGTGTCGCGGCGTGAGCAGGAACTCCGCCTACGGCGGTGAACGGGTCGCAATGAGCCGCACGGTCGCGTTCATCTGCACGCTTGCGGTCGGAGGCCTGATCGCGCTGCAGCCGCCGGCGAACGCGGCGCTGTCAGAGCACGTCTCCGACCTCGGCGCCGCGTTGGTGAGCCTGCTGATCTCGCTCTCGATCATCGGCCTGCTGCTGCTCGCGTTCGGGCACCCCGGGAGGCTCGCGGGACTGAGCGCCTTCCGGCCCGAGTACGCCGTCGGCGGGATCGGCGGCGCCGCCGTGGTGGCGGTGTCGCTGGTCGCGATCCGGCCGCTCGGCGCCGCCGGCGTGATCGGGCTGCTGGTGGCCGCGCAGCTGGTCGTCTCGGTCGCGGCCGACCGGTTCGGCTGGTTCGGGCTGCACGAGGTCGGCATCGGGCTCGGACGCGCGGTGGGCGTGCTGCTCGTAATCGCCGGGACGCTGCTGATCACGAGGCCTTAGTTGTCTGGTTGATCGGTGTCATTCGCGGCCGAGGACGAGATCGATACCGGCGATCACGCGGCTGAGGTGGCTGTCGGGCAGCCGGCCGACACGCTCGGTGAGCAGCTCGCGATCGATCGCGACGATCTGCGACACGTTGGCCACCGAGTCCTTCGGCAGCCCGGTGCTCGCCGTCGGGAGAAGCACATTGCCGGGTGCGACCGCGAGCCGCTCGTTGCTGGTCAGCGCAACGACCACCGCCGTGGAGATCCGACTTGCGTTGAAGCTGTCGCCCTGAACGACCAGGACCGGGCGACGAAAGCCTGCACGTGAGCCGGCCGGGTCCGGCAACGACGCCCAACAGACGTCGCCCCGGCTGATCACCATTCGTTGCGTTCAAGCACGCCACGGGCCGCGTGGTCTCCAAACCGGGCTCGGTCGTCGGCGAGTTCGTCGGCGATCTCGTTCAACGCGCTCGTCACCGCGCCCGGATCGCGCCGCTCGACATAGTCGGCGAGCGCCTCGCGGTACAGCTCACTTCGGCTCTTCCCGAGCCGGCGCGCGAGCTCGTCAGCACGCCGGAACAGATCATCGGGAATCGAAACAGCGGTCTTCATACCAGAAGTATAACCCTGGCGAACGAGCCACCAACCCACGCCGGTCAAGCAACCGGCCGGCCCGCGGCTCAGACGCGAGTCGCGGGCCCGCCACGCATCGCCCGCTCAGTCCAAGTAAGTGACGACCTGCTGTGACGCGAGCCGCTTGGGCGGCTCCTTCTCCTGGCGTGGCCAGCCGAGATGGATCAGCGCGATGAACCGCTCGTCGTCTGGGATCCCGACCGCCGCCCGTCCCTGCTCGGTGCGTAGCACCCCCGGCGTGCGCCAGTACCCCGCGAGCCCGCGGCCGTGGGCGGCGAGCAGCACCGCGTAGGTCGCGCACGCCGACGCGCACAGGTCCTCCTCGTCCTGTACCGGGTCCGCCGAGCGCTTGGCGCTGACCGCGACGAGCGTCGGCGCGCGCTCGAGCTTCGTCGCCGCCTCGGGACCGGCCGCCAGCTTGAGCCGCTGCAGCGCGCCGGGGCCGAGCACGCGGAAGCGCCACGGGTTGGTCAGATGGTGGTTGGGCGCCCAGCGG
>JBEKRJ010000562.1:0-5288 GCA_049518835.1 Solirubrobacteraceae bacterium | reverse complement strand
CGAGGCGCTGCGCGCATGGATCGCAGCAGGTGCCGACGCCGCGTGCCGCGAGCCCTGGCCGGCGTTCCAGGCGCGACTGACGGGCGCGCTGGGCGATGTCTCAGCGGCGCTGGCACCTGGACAGACCGCCCTCGTGATCAGCTCGGGGGGCGCGATCGCGGCGCTCAGCGCCGCGCTGATCGGCCTGCCGGCGGATGCGATGATCGCCTTCAACCACGTCAGCATCAACACCGGCATCACCAAGCTCGCTGTCGGGCGCGGCGGCACGACCGTGGTCTCCTGCAACGAGCACGCTCACCTCGACGAGGCCGGTGGCGGGCTGGTCAGCTATCGCTGAGCAGGTCAGCCGGCGGAGGCCTGCGGGGCGATCGTCAACAGGGCGGCGCTGGCCGCGGGGACCCTGAATACGTACTCGCCGCTCCGTGGCGCGACGGCCTGGGCACTGTGCCTGCCGGTCAGCAGACCCGTGCTGGTCTGCGTGCCGAAGCTCTGGCCACCGAGCGTGACGCCGCTGCGGGCGCCCAGACCAGGCGCTTGCAGCCGCTCGAGCGTGCCGGTGGCGGCCGCCGATGAGGCGGTTGGACGCACTGCGACGGTCCGCGCCCGCGCTCCGTCGTTGATCGCGACGACGCGCACCGTGCCATTGGTCGCCATCGTCGCCCAGGCATGCAGCTGGCCTGAGCCCGGCGTCGAGACGGCCAGGAGGCGCGACCCCGGCGGGGCGGCCTGCGCGAACATCATCAGCCCGTAGTACTCGGGCTCGACCACCGCCCGCCAGCCGCCGCGCGGGCCGGTGAACGTGAACAGCTCGTACGTCGCGCCGGGGTAGCTGTGAATGTTGACGCCGTCGACGCCGACGCGCGCCATCTCGAACAGCGCGTCGACGGCCCACAGCGCGGTGGCGAACGACTTCGCGACCGCGTCGTCGGTGCCGCACGAGATCGTGTTCATCTCGTCGATTCGCAGCGGCACGCCACGCGCGTGGGCGACGCGGGCCGGCGAGATGACGGTGTTTGCCATCACGCGCGACGAGTAGCTCGACAGCAGATGCGCGATCGTCGGGAAGTTCGGCAGTCCCGGCCGGACGTAGCACAGCTGCAGCGGATACCGATGCAGCGTCGCGACCGCGACGCGCGGATGGGTGGACAGGAACGAGCTCAGGTCGCCAAACCACTCCGGCGCGCCGATCGTCGGTCCCGCCAGCGGCACCTTGGGCAGCGCGTCCCCGATGCGGGTGAAGTCCTGACTGAAGTCCGCGTAGTCGTAGCCCTTGGCGCGCCCCTTGACGCTTGCGGCGCCCCAGTTGAAGATCGCATACAGCTCGGGCTCGTTGCCCAGCTCGAGGCCCGCGATGCTGCTCGAGCCGATGTGGTCGATCAGGCCCTTGGCCTCCGCGCTGGCGACCGTCCCGCTGTCTGCCTCGAGGTTGACCCCGAGGATCAGCTTCGCGCCCAGCGCCGAGGCGAGCGCGTGTGTGACGTCGGCCCAGTTGGCCCCAAGCGAGTAGTTGACGCCCGCCGGCTGCGACATTCCCGCTACCGGCCACCAGGTCCAATCGGTGCTGTCGCCGCCGATCCGCAGCACCGGCGCCTGGCCGGGGTTGAGGTTGCGGATCAGCTGCACGAACACGGGGTCGACCGCCGCGGGATCAGTGCCGGCGTAGGCCGCAACCGCGTCGTACTCGAACGACAGGCCCACGAAGCCGGGCGCGATCGGGCGGCTGCTCGTCGGGCGCCCGACCTTCAGCAGTGCCGTGCCGGCGGGGAGCCGGGGAGGCGTGACGGCGGCGCTTGCACGGGTGGCTGCGGGGGCGCGCTCGGCGGTAGTGGCGCCGGGCCCGGCCGCGCGCGAGTTGCCAGATCGAGTCACGGGCGCCACCGCAGGCACGGCGGCGAGCGCGACGAGCGCTGCGGCAAGCGCAATCGAACGCCGGCTCATCGGCGGCTACGCTCGGCGGCTGTTTGCGTGGCGGTTTGGGTGGCGGTTTGGGTGGCGGTCAAGACCCGCCAGCGTAGCCGGTCGGGGCCCAGCTCCGGCGCGCCGAGCGACTCGCCACAATCATGGCCCGAAGCCAAATTGCCCAACGAGGAGACGAGTCCGTGACAGCTGACAACGATCTGATTCTGATCTCAGGCGTCGATTTCGTCCCGGTGCCGACGCACGACCTCGAGGCGGCCGTCGAGTTCTACGGCGAGACGCTCGGCCTGCGCCGCTCGGTATACCGCCCGGAGCGGCATTTCGCCGAGTTCGAAACCGGCAATCTGACGCTCAACGTGATGGACGCGACGGCGATGGGGCTCGAGCATCACACGAGCGCCAACGCGATCGCGTTGCACGTCGACGACGTCGAGGCGGCGAGGGAGTCGCTCGAGCGCCAGGGGGTGCAGTTCGCCGGCGACACCTTTGACACCGGTGTCTGCAAGATGGCGTTCTTCGCCGATCGAGATGGCAACGCCCTGATGCTCCATCACCGCTATGCGCCGCGGACGACGCAGGCTTGAGCTGCGGTTAGGCCCCCGCGGAGCGGGGCTGCCGCGCGACCGTCGAGCTGTGGATCGTGATCCGGGCCGGCATCATCATCAGCTGCTGGCGGGGCTTGGGAGGAGCGAGCTGATGACCGAGCCAGCGCAGGATGTGGACAGGCCTTGAGATCATCGCGTTCCTCGTTTCGATTGCCGGCGTGGCGGCGGGGGGCGTTGGCGGTCAACTGCGGTCCGCCATCAGGGCTTGGTTCTGATTGCCAATCTGGGGACCATGACTAGTGTGCACGTTCGTCCTGGCAGCGCGATTGGGAGTTCCTCAACATTTCCTCAACGCATCCGCATCGCACTAGCTCCCGCGGCGACGACTCTCCGGGCAGTAGGCCAGTCGTGCTGCTCGTCGAAGACGAGCCGGATGTGCGGCTCGTGACCGGGACCTACCTCCGCGCGCACGGGTACGGCGTGATCGAGGCCGGCGACGGCCGGCAGGCCCGCCGGTGTCTGGACGGCGGCGAGATCGACGTCGTCGTGCTCGACCTGGGGCTTCCCGACGAGGACGGCCTCGGGCTGCTGCGCGAGCTGCGGACCGGCCCGAGCGTGCCCGTCGTCGTCGTGACCGGGCGCGGCGAGGAGCCCGATCGCGTCGTCGGGCTCGAACTCGGCGCCGACGACTACGTCGTCAAGCCGTTCTCCCAACGCGAGCTGGTTGCGCGGATCAAGGCGGTCCTGCGGCGCGCGCGCCCCGCTGAGTCGGCCAACGTGCTGCGGTTCGGACCGCTGTCGATCGACCTCGACGCGCGCGAGACGTTCGTGCACTCGGAGGCCGTGATGCTGACGCGCCTGGAGTACGAGCTGCTCGTGTACCTTGCCAGCTCGCCGGGGCGGTCCTATTCGCGCGAGCAGCTGTTGAACGCGGTTTGGGCTTCCTCGTCGGAGTGGCAGCGGCCGGACACCGTCAGCGAGCACATTCACCGCCTGCGCCGGAAGCTCGCAATGGATCATGTGCGACCGAGGATCGCAACGGTGCGCGGCGTGGGCTACCGCTTCGATCCGTGAGCGAAATCGGTCCGCTGCAGCGCGCGCGAGAGCTGGAGCAGCTGAATCGCAGCCTGCGCGACGCCAACGACGAGCTTGCAGCGACCAATGCTCGGCTCGAGCGCGAGACGGCTGCCAAGGACCAATTCCTCGCCGCGCTGTCGCACGAGCTGCGCAACCCGCTCGCTGCGATCCAAGGCGCAGTGGACCTCCTCCAGGACACAGGCGACGGTCACGCAGACGAGCAGCAGCTGATGCTCGACGTCGTCGACCGGCAGGTGCAGGCGCTCAAGCAGACGACGACATCTGGGTCGATGGCGACGCGATCAGGCTGTCACAGGCGATCGGTAACCTGCTCACCAACGCGATCAAGTTCACCGGCCCCGAGGGAGTGATCGCGGTTGCGCTGCGCAGTGACGGTCACGCGGCGCAGATTCAGGTGCGCGACGACGGACGCGGGTTTGACCGGGCCCACGCCGCCGAGCTGTTCGAGCCCTTTGCTCAGGGTGACACCTCCCTCGCCCGCACGATATCCGGCCTGGGGCTCGGCTTGCCGATCGTCCGCGAGATCGTCGGCCTGCACGGAGGGCGGGTGTCCGCTCACAGCGACGGGCCCGGAACAGGTGCGTCGTTCGTGATCGAGCTCCCACTGTTCACGGAGGTGTAACGGACGGCGCGTGCACGCGCACGACGACCCTCGCCGGCCGTGACGGTGAGGCCAACGACAGGAAGTCACGCACCTGCCCGCTGTGCTGACAAAACGGACATGTCAGCAACTCCGACACTGCCAAGGGGTCCGGTCCGATCGCTACCGGTGCATCGCAGCGGGCGCACGCCAGCGTCCCGACGCCGAGCACTCCCGACTGCGTGCTGCGCCGCTGCAGCTCTTGGCCCGGGATACTCCGTGCGCCCGGGCCGGAGCGCCCGCCTTGGCCGATCCAACGAGCGAACACGGCCGTCAGTGTAGTAGTCGTCCCGCCGAGGTGCGAGGCATGGACATTGCCGGCGAGCGATGTGTCAAGCTTTCGCAGATGGCGCTCATCGACGTGCCCAGGGTCCCGCGACCCCGGCCGAGCGGTTGGGTCACGGCCTGACGTCGTTCGAGATCGTCCCACGATTGCAGACGGCCCGGACCGTGATGCGCGGATGGCGCGAGGGCGATCTCGACGCGTATGCGGCGATGTCGGCCGATCCCGAGGTGACGCGGTTCATCGGCGGTCTCGCCGATCGACAGCAGGCGTGGCGCGCGATGGCGACGCACTTGGGGCACTGGGCGCTGCGGGGCTACGGGCTGTGGGCGGTGCAGCGCACGTCCGACCAGCTGCTGCTTGGCCGGGTCGGGCTGTGGCAGCCAGAGGGCTGGCCCGGGCTCGAGGTCGGCTGGCAGCTGCGTCGGAGCGCGTGGGGGCACGGCTACGCGCAGGAGACCGCTCGGGCAGCGATCGACTGGGCCTGGGCGGCGCTCGACACCCCGCGGCTGATCTCGCTGATCGACCCTCGCAACACCGCGTCGATTCGCGTCGCCGAGCGTCTCGGGATGCGCCCGGTCGGCGTAGACGTCGTCCGTGGCGAACCGGTCACGATGTGGGGCATCCAGCGGCCGAGCGGTTGATCGATTGATCGGCGCGGCGCCGCAGGAGCCGGCCCTTGCCGGCGAGCGTCAGCGGTTGGTCTCGGTGTGTTCTCGTTGTTGTTGCTGTTGTTGTTGCTGTTGTCCGTGCCAGCCGCCGTAGCGCACGTCGGGTAGTCGTGGCGGGCGTCGCGCCGGCAGCG
>JBEKRJ010000561.1:0-4002 GCA_049518835.1 Solirubrobacteraceae bacterium | reverse complement strand
CCACTGCTGCATCACGCGCGCGTTCCGGGCCTCGTCGTTCACTCGCGCAGCGTTCACTGTTCTGCTCCGCTGAGGAAGGGCAGCAGCGCGTCTAGCACCTGGGTCGGCTGCTGCTGGAGAACCCAATGGCCGGACGGGCTGATCTCCACTGAGTGCGATTTGGATGAGATCCGCTTGCCCTGCTCGGCCATCCCCGCGAGCACACGAGGGTCACCGAGCGCCAGCCACGGAACGTCGAGACGCGTCGCCAGCCAGGCCTGGTTGTCCTCGGTGTCCTGGAGAAATGCCCGGAACCACCCGAGCCCGGCGCTCAACGAGCCGGGTCCTGAGTAGGCGGCGACGAAGCGTTCGCGATCGGCCGCGGTGATCGTCCGCGTGTCCTGGTTCGGGCCGGGATATTGGAAGTCGAAGAACGCGTTGAGGTAGTACTCGAGGTTGTCGCCGATTAGCTTGTCGGCGATCTGATCGACGGCATGGAACGCCCACCACCACGGCCAGGCGGGTCCGCCGGGGAGCAGCGGCAGCTCTCGCCAGTTCGGCTCGGGGACCAGGACAGCGGCGATCGCGGCTGCGCGGAGGGTCTCTGGGAACTGGGCGGCGTACGCGTAGGCGACCATTCCGCCGATGTCGTGGCCGACAATGCGAATCTCCCGGGACCCCAAGTGTTCGACCAGACCACGGACATCCTGGGCCATCGTTCGCTTGTCAAAGCCGCCTGCGGGGACGCTCGACTCACCGACGCCCCGGAGGTCCGGGACGACCACGGTGAAGTGCTCCGCGAGACTCGGCATCAGTCTTTGCCATGCCCACCAGCTTTGGGCCCATCCGTGGAGCAACACGACCGCTGGTCCCTGGCCGCCGATCACATAGTGAAGCCGTAGTTCGTCGAGATCTGCGTGACGCGACCGGAAGCCGGCAAGCCCGCACGGGGCTGCTTGAGTATCTGACGGCACGCGCCGATGTTCACGCCGGCTCAGTCGCCGCGCATTCGCACGTTGACCTAAGTCACCGCAAGTGCAGTCGGCTTACTTATGCCCGGCGCCCAAGGCGCCGCCGAGCTCTGATCGTGACCTGATCGCGAGCTTCGGAAACACGCGGTACAGATGCGTCGCGACGGTGCGGGGCGACAGGTACAGCTGTTGCGCGATCTCGCGATTCGACCGTCCGGTCGCGGCCATCTGCGCGATCTGCAGCTCCTGGGGAGTCAGCTCCTCCACGTCTCGGCGTCGCGGGCTGGCTTCCTCGCCGGAGGCGACGAGTTCCTGTCGGGCGCGTTCGCTCCAGGCCACGGCGCCGAGCGCCCCGAACGTCTCGTGCGCGGCGCGGAGCGGCTCGCGGCTCGCCGCGACTCGTCGTTGGCGGCGCAGCCAAGCGCCGTATGCGAGCTGCAGGCGAGCTCGAATGAACGGCCATCGATGCAGCTCACTCAGTCCGATCCGGTACAGGGGCTCGGCTTCGTGGTCGTCGGCCAGGATCGGCCTCGCGTACACGAGTCCGAGCTCAAGCGCGGGCGAGGAGGTCACCTCCTTGAGGAGTTCGAGCTCCCGGAGCGTGATTCGCGCCACGTCCAGTTGTCCGCACCGGGCTGCCGCGTCGGTGAGGTAGCCGATGCCCATGAACCGGTCGGCATGGTGATACGCCGGATCGGCGGGGTCGAACATCCTGCTGAGATGGTCCAACGCGTCGGCATGGCGTCCCTCACCGAGCGCAGTGACGCCGCGGGCAAGGGCACCGACGCACCGCATTGCGCTGAGTCCCCGGGGAATGGTGACGGACTCCGCCTCGGTGACGAGCTGCTCGGCCCGGTCGCCGTCGCCGCGCACTCCAGCGAGCAGCGCAAGGGCGATGCCGGCACCTGCGGACCAGATCGGCTGGCCCGTCTCCCGAGCCAGCCGCCCGCCCTCTTCGGCAGAGGCGGCGGCGGCGACCCAGTCGCCGAGCAGGATCTGGTCCCACGCGGCCATCGTCAGCACCTGGCAGAGCACCGCCAGGCGTCCTTGCGCGCGCAGGCCGGACTGCGAGGTCTCGAAGAACCGCGCGGCCAGCTCATAGTGGCCGACAGCATGCGCCGCCATGCCCGCGAGGTATGCCGCCTGTGGATCCTCCAGACCCCTGCGATCGAGTTCGGACAGACGCTCGACCGTCACCGATCCTCGGGTCATCGGGGCCGAAACGGCGATGATTGCGATCAGGCGCGGATCATGTGGCGCTGCCGGCACGGCGTCGGCGACGTCCACGACCCGGGCACGGACCGCTTCCCCGGGATCTCTCCACCAGCTCCGCAGTCCCGCGCCCAGAAGCAACTTGAGCGCAAGGTCCGTGTCTCCTGCACTCGAGCATCGCTCGCCGGCGGCGGCGAGTGAGAGCACCGGCGCCGGGTCGCCGGGGATCCCGTCGGTGAAGATTTCGCGCAGCCACGTGATCTGGGCGCGCTGCCGCGGGTTCGGGCCGGTCTGCTCGGCGGCTCCTACCAGCCTCTCGACGACGCTGGCCTGACCCATCTCGAAGCCGAGCTCGGCGCCGGCGAGCAGCCGCTCGGCCCGGTGTTCCGGTCTGCTGCTGAGCCCGGCCGCGCGCTCCAGCGCGGCGATTGCGACGCTGATCGCGCCGCGCCGCGCCAGCCGCGACGCAAGCCCCTCGAGCTCCGATGCGACGTGGTCGTCGGGCCCGATGCTGGAGGCGGCCCGGTGCCAGGTCCGCCGATCTGGATCGTCGCAGAGCACGGCGGCGAGCGCGGCGTGCGCTGCGCGCCGCTCGCCGTTGCCAGCGGCCTGGTAGATCGCGGAACGAATCAGCGGGTGCCGGAACGCGAGTCGGGCACCATCGGCCTTGACCAAGCCGGCGGCCAGGGCCGGAGCCAGGGCACTCGCGTCGAGCTGGTCGCAGACGATCAGCGATGCGGCCGCCAGCAGCTCTGATCGGACGACCTCGCCATCAGCCGCCGCGACAAGCAGCACGGCGCGCGTTCCCTCAGGCAAACCGGCTTGCCGGCACATGAACGCGCGCTCCAGCCGCACAGTCAACGACACCGGATCGGCAATCGGATCCCATCCGCCCATGCCCACCGACGCCGGCTCCCCCGGCAATTCGATCAGCGCGAGCGGATTGCCGTCCGCGATTCTGAGGACGCGCTGCCGGCACCTCGGCGATAGCCTCGCGCGACGCTCATCGAGCAGCTGCCGCGCCGCCTGGTCATCGAGCCGCGCCGGTCGCAGCTCGGGCAGTTCCGCCGTATCGAGTGGGCCCGGGTATCCATCGCGAATCGCGAATAGCAGCGCGATCGGCTCCGATCCCACGCGCCGCGCGACGAATAGCAGCGCCGAAGCGGTGGCCCGGTCCAGCCACTGGGCGTCTTCGCACACCAGCAGCAGCGGGGTGAGCTCAGCAGCGTCCGCTAGCAAGCCGAGGGTCGCCTGAGCGATCAGGAAGGGGTCCTGAACCGGCACGTCGAGCAGTCCGAATGCCGCCCCCAGGGCATCCCGCTCGCCCGCCGGTAGCGCCTCGCGCCGATCGAGGATCGGGAGCAGGAGCTGATGGAGTCCCGAGAACGCCAGGTCAGCCTCAGATTGGACCCCCGTCGCGTGCAAAACCCTGAGCCCGCAGCTGCAGGCCCGTCCCTTCGCGACCTCGAGCAGCGACGTCTTACCGACCCCAGGTTCTCCGCGAACGACGAGCGTGTCACCGTGTTCGGGAACGCGATCGACGATGCGCTCCAGCATCGCGATCTCCGCGCCGCGGCCGAACAGACGCGACTCTGGCTTCGCGAGCCCACAGGCCGCGGACTGCGCGCTCACCGTTCCTCACCACCTCTGCCTGACGGGCGGTCCGCTAGCCCGAACGCGGCGCGCTGGTCTCGCGGAACGAGATCCGCGTAGGCTCGGTGGCTAGCGATGAACGACCGCACGAACGGGCAGTACGGCAGGATCGTGCCACCCTTCTGGCGGATCCCGTCGAGCGCCTGCGCCACGAGCCGCACGCCGAGCCCGTGGCCGGCGAACCGCT
>JBEKRJ010000560.1:0-4005 GCA_049518835.1 Solirubrobacteraceae bacterium | reverse complement strand
GGAAGTGCTGGCGAGGCGATAATTCGGCGACTCGGGCGGTTTGCATGGCGCTCGCGTGGGCCGCCGCTTCGGCGAGGCGCCCGGTCCGAGCGGCCGCCTCGCTCAGGTCAATCGTGATCCAGAGCGTCTGACCGAAATGGTTCGCGATGCTTCCGGGCGGGGTGATGCTTGTCGCCTGCTCGAACGCATACTCCGCATCGCCGCGTCCCAGAGCAGCGAGCGCCCGGGCGTGACTGGCGTACCACTGAACTGCGCGCACCCGTCGGGGTGCAGCCCAGTTATCGATTTGGTCCGCGAGATCGCGTGTGGTTTGGTCGTCTCCGCGAGCCGCCGCGAGAAGGGCCTTGGAGTAAAGGAGCGGCCAGGTCAAGAGCCGATAACCGTGGTGATCGCATAGCTCGAGGCCTTCATCTGTCAGGTCCTGGACTTCGTCCCAACGGCCGGCCTGGAAGGCGTCCAGAGCGAGCAGCATCAGCGCGTTGATCGCGGAGGCGATGGCGCCGCCGTCGCGTCCGTCGCGGACGACTCTCCAAAGGCTCTCGCGACAATCGCCGATCCGATCGACGAAGACCGTTGCGGTGGCGACTCGCTCGATCCGGGTGGGGTCGGCCTCGGTGTGCAGATCGTTTATCGCGGCCTCGAGCTGGTCGAGCGCGGCACGCCCCAGGCGCACCGGGTCGGCCATCGTCTTGCTCCAGAGGTCGAGGACGTCAGGCAACGAGCTCTCGATGCTCGCTACTGCCGCGTCGAACGGTTCCCAGAGCTCCGGGCGCCCCCCGTAGAGGCCAACCTCGAGAAGGTTGTGGAGTGCCTCAAAGTAGGAGTCGCTAATCGAGCCCGAGCTGAGGTCCTGGTGCTCGAGCGCCCCAACCAACAGGCGGTGGTCGGCGCCGATATCGCCATCTCCGTTGAGGAGAAGGTAGGAAGCTCCGACGGCGGCTGAGAGCGACTCGCGCAGATCGGGAGCGGCTCGGCGTGCATCCCGCAGCAAGCGAGACGCGTTGCCGAGATCTCCGGTGACGTCAGCGCCGATGTAGGCGGCGACCGCCAGCCGTCGGGCTCGCTCAGGAGGGTTCGGACTCAGATTCGCGGCCCGGATCAGTGTGTTGACGGCGGCCACACCGTCGCCTCGTCGCAGGACGCGTTGGGCTGCCGCTTCAAGCAGGCCGGCGACGTGCTCGTCCTGGTGAACCGCCGCCTCGGCGAGATGCCAGACGCACCTGTCCGGCTGGTCGTCCCATAGCTCGGCCAGCGTTCGATGGGCAGCGCGGCGTTCGACGACGGTGGCCAGGTCGACCACTGCCGAGCGGATCATCGGGTGGCGGAAGGTCAACCGGTGCGTGGTTGGCTCGACGGACACGAGCCCGGCCTGCTCCGCCGAGGTGAAGTCGTCGAGCACCTCGGCGGAGTCGCCGGCCGGCTGCAGCAGGCGGACGTCACCCGTCGTGTCTAAGGCGATCAGCAACATCAGCCGACGCGCGCGTGCTGACAACGCGCCGACCCGGGATCGAAACAACGCCTGAAGGCGGCGAGTCAGGGGAAGCACGGGAGGCAGTGCGTCCAGCGCGGCGCGCTGCGGACCGGTGAGCGCGGCAGGGAGTTCGAGAACGGCAAGAGGGTTTCCTTCCGCCTCGGCCAACAGCCGGTCTCGAACCGCGGTTGCGAGCGCCGGAAAGCGACCGCTGATCAGTTCTAATGCGGCGTGATCGTCGAGCGGTCCTAGCTCGAATTCGGGGAGCCCGGCACGCTCGAAGAAGCTTTCCTCATCCGTCCGGGATGCCGCGAGAAAACCCAAGTGCGTGCCACCCAGCCGTCGAGCGACGAACCCGAGCACGCTGGCGCTGGCGCGATCAAGCCATGGCAAGTCGTCGACGATCAGAGCGGCGCTTCTGTCGTGGCTGGATTGCCGGAGAAGTTCGAGGGTGGCGTTGGATACGAGGAGGCGGTCCGGCGTCGGACCGTCACCGATTCCCAGGGCGACGTTGAGCGCATCCCGGTAGTTCGAGCTCAACCGGGGCAGCCATTCGTGGAGCGAAAGGAGCGCCTGGTGCAGCCCTGAGTACGGCATCTCGGCCTCAAACTGAACGCCCGCCGCCCGCAGCACCGACATGCGCGCCGCTGATGCCGCCTCGGCTGCCTCATCGAGAAGGACCGTCTTGCCCACGCCGGGTTCGCCGATGATGAGCAGCGCATCCCCGCGATGAGCCGCTCGCTCGAGAAATGATCGGATCACGGAAAGCTCACGATCCCGACCAACCAGCCGATCTTCTGCACCTTGCCGACGCCGCCCTTGTCCCGTCTGGCGTTGCACGGATAGCCTTTCGACGTACTGCTATCGATTGCTCGTCACGCTACGTCAGGGTCCGCGCCGGCGCTATCCCGACACCCGCAGAGCGCATCTGGGGAGATCCCTATGTTCGCTCGCGTGAGGGCCTGAGCTCATGAACGAGGGGCCGCCGCTTCGTGTTGTCGTCGGCGAGGATCAGGCGCTGGTCCGAGAGGGGATCGTGCGGATTCTCGAGCGCGGTGGCCTGGAGGTGGTCGGCTTGGCCGCTGACGCCGAGGACCTGGTGCGCAAGGCCAGCGCCCACAGTCCGGATGTGGTGATCGCAGACATAGAGATGCCGCCTGAGATGACCGACGACGGCCTCCGTGCGGCTAAGCAAATTCGCGCGGCGCAGCCCGGTGTTGGTGTGATCGTCCTTTTGCAATACCTTGAGGCTCGGTATGCACTCGAGCTTGTCGGTGACCGAGCGCAGGGAGTGGGCTACCTGCTCAAGGAGCGGGTCGGCGACCCCGGCCTCTTCATCGACGCTGTTCGGCGGGTAGCCGGTGGAGGGTCCGCGCTCGATCCTGATGTCGTTCAGCGCATGGTCGGGCGCGGCCGCGAACCGGGCCCGCTTGACGGGTTAACGCCGCGCGAGCGCGACGTGTTGGTCCTGATGGCGGAAGGTCGCTCCAACCAAGGGATCGCCGATCAATTGTTCGTCACGGTCGGCGCGGTCGAGCAGCACGTCACGGCCATCTTCGGCAAGCTCAGCCTGCACGCCGACCCCGGGGATCACCGCCGTGTCCTTGCCGTCCTTCGCTACCTGCGTGGCTGACGGATGACACGGGCACCGTCAACAAATTCGACCGAGTGGAGCGTCGAGGCCCAGCCGTTTCTCAAGGCGATCCTCGACTGTGTCGCGCAACGGTCTGGGTCGTCGATCACGACGGGCTGATCCGCTTCGCCAACCCGGCGGCGCTGGTCGCGCTCGGCTACGACGATCTTGCCGAACTCGAAGGCAAGCCTAGCCACGAAACCATCCACTACAAACATCCCGACGGCTCTTACTACCCGGCTGACCAGTGCCCTCTGCTTCGCCCACGTGCGACCGGTGAGACCGTTCACGGGGAGGAGGACTGGTTCTTCCGCCGCGACGGCACGATGTTCCCGGTCAGCTACTGGTCGGCGCCAATCGACGCCCCGAACGGCCGGGGGGCGGTTCTGGCCTTCACGAATATAGAAGAGCAACGGCGCGCCGAGCGCGCCGAGCGGGAGCGCGACATCGCCCAAGCCCGCGCGAGCGAAGCACGCGCAGCCCAGCGGCGGATCGTGGAAGCCGGAGACCTGGCACGCCGTCAAGTCACGCGCGACCTACACGACGGAGCGCAGCAGAAGCTCGTCAGCCTGGTCGTGAATCTCGAGCTCGCCCGAGAGCTCACCGCCTCGGGGCCAGACCAGGCCGCGGAGCTGCTCGAAAGAGCAACCGGACAGGCGCGGGCCGCGATAAACGAACTACGGGAGCTCGCCGCGGGAATTCATCCCACCCTCCTTACCACCCGTGGCCTGCGCGCGGCCGTTGAGGCTCTCGCCGATCAGCTACCGCTCCCGATCAAGCCGTTGGAGGTCCCTGAGAAGCGACTCGCGACCGTGATCGAGGGGAGCGTCTACTTCGTTATCTCGGAGGCACTGACAAACGTCGTCAAGCACGCGAAGGCGCACGTGGCAGGGGTCCGGGT
>JBEKRJ010000559.1:0-4016 GCA_049518835.1 Solirubrobacteraceae bacterium | reverse complement strand
GGCCGGCGCGGGGGCCGGCGCGGGCCACGACCCCAGCCGTCGTCTGAGCCCGAGTCTGGCGGACGGCGAGGAGGCTCTGGCGCGTCGCGTAGCGCGGGCAGCAACAGCAGCGCAACGCACCCCAGTCCGATCAGGTGCACCACGCCCAGGATCAGCACGATCTCTGCATCCCCAGGCATAGCGATAGCCTACCGCGCGAAGCAGGCCGGCCCAAGGGCGGGCCCCAAGGGGATGACGGCCGCCGGCCCCGATCGGCGGCGAGCGGCGTTTGAGGGACCAACTCGCCCGGCCCCGCCAGGCGATTCACCGGCGCCGGATAATCAACCCCGACGACCCCCGCGCCACCAGCGACCGATTCGGCCGCTACCATCGTTGCCGCTCATGTCGACGACTGCGACGACAAGGCTCAGCGTCTCGTCGCGTGACCCCTCCGGGTCGCGGGCGGCGCGGCGGCTGCGCCGCGACGGGATGGTTCCCGGGGTGCTGTACGGCGGCGGCGAGGAGCCGGTTGCGTTCGCGGTCGATGCGCGCGTGCTGCGTACGGCGCTCGGCCACGCCGGCGCCGTGGTCGAGCTGAGCGTCGGCGGTGCGCGCGCGACGCCCGTGGTCGTCAAGGAGCTCGCTCGCCACCCCGTCAGCGGCGACACCGTCCACATCGACTTCCTGCGGGTTCGCCTCGACGTGCGACTCGAGGCGACGGTGGCGCTCGAGCTCGTCGGGGCCGACGACGCTCCGGGGGTCAAGGAGGGCGGCGTACTCGAGCACATGGTCCGCGAGCTGCGGATCGAGGCGTTGCCGACCGACATTCCCGACGTGATCCAGCACGACGTGTCGGCGCTGCAGATCGCCGAGACGCTGACGCTGGCGCAGATCACCGCGCCGGCGACGGTGACGCTGCTCGACGACCCCGAGACCGTGATCGCGACGATCACGCCGCCGAGGCTGCAGACCGAGGCCGAGCCAGAGATCGAGCAGGAGACCGAGCTCGTCGCCGAAGGCGAGGCCGCCGAGCAGGCAGCGGAAGAGGCAGGAGAGCGCGAGGGGAGCGACGAGGCGGGCGGCGACGGCGGCGGCGAGTAGCCGGCCGCGGCGACGATCAACGAACCGCTTGTCGACTGGCTGGTGGTCGGCCTCGGCAACCCGGGCGCCGAGTACGCCGGCACGCGCCACAACGTCGGCTTCGAGATCGCGAACGAGCTCGCCGAGCGCTGGGGGTTGCCGAAGGCCAAGGCCAAGTACCGCGGGCTGCTGAGCAGCGGCCGTGCCGGCCCGGGTGGACCGCGGGTCGCGGTGCTGCTCCCGCAGACATACATGAACGACGCCGGCACGTCGGCAGGCCCGGCTCGCGGGGCGCTGCGGGTGGCGCTGGACCGCGTGCTGGTGCTCCACGACGAGATCGACCTGCCGTTTGGCGAGATCCGCGTGCGCACCGGCGGCGGGCTTGCCGGCCACAACGGGCTCAAGTCGCTGCGCGCGGCGCTTGGCTCGCCCGGCTTCACACGCGTCCGGGTCGGCGTCGGGCGTCCGCCGACGACCGATCCCGAGCTCGTCGCCGCGTACGTGCTCGGGCGCTTTCGCGAGCCGCGCGACGAGGTCGGGCTGGTCGTGCAGCGCGCCGCGGACGCCGCGGAGCGGCTCGTGGCCGGCGAAGCGGAGCCCTCCTAGACTGAACAAGCGATGCTTCGCGCACTGCTCGCCCACGCCGACGATGACCCGCAGACCGGCGCGCTCGCGCGCGACGGCGGACACGCGTTCGTGTCGCAGTCGTTGCGGCCGTACCTGCTCGCGGCGCTGCTCGAGCGTGCGCCCGAGCGCCCCGCGATCGTCGTCGCCGGCGACGATCGCGCGGCGCGCGACCTCGCGGCCGGGCTGAGGGCGTGGCTCGCCCCGCGCACGGTGCGCTACTACCCGAGCCGCGGCGTCAGCTACGAGTCGCACCTGGCGCCGCCGCCGCACCTGGTTGGGCTGCGGATCGCGGCGCTCGACGCGCTGCTGGAGAGCACCGGCGAGCACGCACCGGTCGTGGTCGTCAGCGCCGTCGGGCTGTCGGAGAAGGTACCCGACCCGGCGCTGCGGCCGCACGGCTTCACGCTGCGCACGAACGAACTGCTGGATCTCGACGAGACCGCGCGCGACCTCGTCGCCGCGGGCTATGAGCGCGTCGACCAGGTCGAGGATCGCGGCCAGTTCGCGATCCGGGGCGGCCTGCTGGACCTGTTCCCGGCGACCGAGGATCGGGCCGTGCGCGTCGATCTGTTCGGCGACGAGATCGAGTCGCTGCGCTGGTTCTCGACCTTCACCCAGCGCTCGCTGGGCGACGCCGAGGCGGTCGAGGTCGCGCCGGCGGCGGAGCTCGCGGAGGAGCACCGCGAGCTGGCCGAGATCGCTGCGCTCGAGGATCCGGCCGACCGTCCCGACATCGCAGAGCTGCTGCCGGTCGAGAACTTCCACCCGTTCCTGGAGCTCGCCCCGCCCGACGCGACGGTGATCATCAGCGCGCACGAGGATGTCGCGCCGGCGCTAGCCGACCACTGGCAGGACGTCAGCGCCGCCTTCCAAGATCAGGACGCCCGTCACCTGTACGTCGATGCCGACACGATCGGTGAGGCGCTCGCGCAGCGCGCGCGGATCCAGCTATCGAGCATCGACCAGGACCAGCCGTTTGCGTTTCGCGCGCAGAGCGCCGACGTCGGCGCGCGCGGCATCAAGGAGGCGGAGCCCGAGCTCGAGAAGCTGCAGCGCTCCCACTACCGCACGGTGGTCGCGTTCGCGCGCCGCGGCGAGGGCGAGCGCGCCGGCTACAACCTGGGGCGGCTGAAGGTCGGCTGGCTGGGCGAAGGTGAGCCGCGACCGGGGGAGATCACGTTCGCCCACGCACGGCTCGAGCAAGGGTTCATCGCGCCGCAGTTCCACCTCGCGGTGATTCCCGAGCACCGGCTGTTTCGCCGCCGGCGCGCGGCTGAAGGCCCCGAGCGCGCGCGGCGCCGGGGCGTGCTGCGCAGCTTCGCCGACCTGCGCACCGGCGACATCGTCGTCCACGAGGACCACGGGATTGCGCGCTTCGCCGGCTTTGACACCAAGACGGTCGCCAACGTCACGCGCGACTATCTGTACCTCGAGTACGCGGGATCGGACCGCGTGTTCGTGCCGGTCGACCAGCTGGCGAAGATCAGCCGCTACGTCGGCGCCGGCGGCGCGCACCCGCCGTTGTCAAAGCTCGGCGGCACGCGCTGGGACACGCTCAAGGCGCGGGCGCGCCACGCCGCGCAGGAGCTCGCCGGCGAGCTGCTGAACCTGTACGCGGAGCGCAAGCGGCGCGAGGGTCATGCGTTCGCGCCCGACTCGGACTGGCAGCGTGAGTTCGAGGACGCGTTTCCGTTCACCGAGACGCCCGACCAGCGCGACGCGATCGAGTTCGTCAAGGGCGACATGGAGTCGCCGCGGCCGATGGACCGGTTGATCTGCGGCGACGTCGGCTATGGCAAGACCGAGGTCGCGCTGCGGGCCGCGTTCAAGTCCGTCCAGGACGGCAAGCAGGTGATGCTGCTGGTGCCGACGACGATCCTTGCCCAGCAGCACTTCGGCACGTTCTCAGAGCGGCTCAAGGACTATCCGGTGACGATCGCGCACGTGTCGCGCTTCCGGCCCGCGGCCGAGCAGCGTGAGGCCGTCGCGCGGTTCAACAAGGGCGAGGTCGACATTCTGATCGGCACCCACCGGCTGCTGTCGCGCGACGTCCGCGCGAACGACCTGGGGCTGCTGATCGTCGACGAGGAGCAGCGCTTCGGCGTCAAGCAGAAGGAGCTGCTGCGCCAGCTGAAGCTGCGCGTCGACGTGATCGCGATGAGCGCCACGCCGATCCCGCGGACGCTGCAGATGTCGCTCGCGGGGGTCCGCGACATCAGCGTGATCGAGACCCCGCCGGAGGGACGGCGGCCGGTCAAGACCTACGTCGGCGAGTATGAGGAGGAGCTGGTCAGGCGTGCGCTGGTGCGCGAGCACGAGCGCGGCGGGCA
>JBEKRJ010000558.1:0-4020 GCA_049518835.1 Solirubrobacteraceae bacterium | reverse complement strand
CTGGGAGCGGGCCGTCGGCGCCGGCCCCCAGGTCGTTTAACCCCACGCCGCCCACATCTAAGGCGAGCCCGGCGGGCGCCAGCGCGATCCGGTTGGCCAGCAGTGGATGCTCAGCCAACGGCTCGAGCTCGTCTCCGGCGAGGAGCTCGAGCGACGCGCGGCGAGCTACTTCGCGAGCTGACCCACCGCCCTAACTGCGCTAAGGGCGCACGCCCTAAACGACGCGGGCCGGCGGCCGATCACCGGGGAGCTTTCCGATGTTGACCGCGCCCGTGCAAGCTCTCAGAACCGACAAGCTCACCTGGTTGTCGCGCCTGTTGAGCCTCACCGGGCTGGCGATCTCGATGTATCTCGCCTACACGTATTTGCACCACCAGGCGCCGGTCTGCCTCGCCGGCCTGCACGGCTGCCTCAAGGTTGAGCAGTCCAGCTACGCGCGGCCGGCGGGAATCCCGATGCCGCTGTTCGGGGTCGCGGGCTACCTGGCTTTGTTCGCGACCGCGTGCCTGAGAGGCCAGCGCGCGCGGACGATCGGAATGGTATTGACGGTGTGCGCGATCGCCACCAGCCTGTGCCTGACCTACCTCGAGGTCGAGGTGATCCACGCGCTGTGCTACTGGTGCCTGAGCTCGGCCACCTGCGCCGCGCTGCACGTGGTCGTCAACTCGACCAGGTTCGTCCGCGGCGAGCCGACCGTCCGCGGCCGCCTCGCACCGGCGACCAGCTAGTGGCGCATCCTTACAGGATCTGCCACTGGCACTATCCTCGTCCGTTTGCCGTTCGCACACCTGCGCCCCGACATCTCGGCTCTGCGCGAGAGCCGCGACCTGCGGCTCGTCGTGCTCGGCAACGTCGTCTCCAACCTGGGCACGCAGGCGACGCTCGTGGCGCTGCCCTACCAGGTGTACATCCAGACGCGCTCCGCGTTCCTGGTCGGGCTGCTCGGAGCCGTCGAGCTCGTGCCGCTCGTGAGCATGGCGCTGATCGGCGGCGCGCTTGCGGACCGGGTCGACCGCCGCAAGCTGCTGGCACTCGATCAGGTCGGGCTCGTGCTGGCTCCCGCGGGACTCGCTGCGGCGGCGTTTGCCGGCCATCCGGCGGTGCTGACGCTGTACGCGCTCGCGGCCGTGCTGGCCGCATTCGCCGCGGTGCAGAACGTCGCCCGCTCGGCGATCGTCCCGAACCTCGTCAAGCCATCACGCTTGCGCAGCGCGCTGGCGCTCAACTACGGATTGCTGGCGCTGACGATGGTGGTCGGGCCCGGGGTTGGCGGGCTGCTGATCGGCGCGCTCGGCGTCCAGGCCGCGTACATCGCCGACTCGGCCAGCTGCCTCGCGATGGTGTTCGCGGCGCTCGCGATCGCGCCGCAGCCGCCGCACCCGGCCACCCAGCATGACACGGTCGGGCGCTCGATCGCCGTCGGCCTGCGCTTCGTGCGCAGCAGCCCCGCACTGCTGGGCTCGTTTGCGATCGATCTCGTCGCGATGACGTTCGGGATGCCGCGTGCCCTGTTCGCAGCGCTCGCGGTCGGCACGTACCACGCCGGCGCCGGCGGCACCGGCGTGCTCTACGCGGCCGTGTCGGCGGGTGCGAGCATCGCCGCCCTGACAACCGGCTGGCTCACCCACGCCCGGCGGCTCGGCGTGGTCGTGATCTGGGCCGTGATCGCGTGGGGCGCCGCGGTCGCGCTCGCCGGCGCGGCGAGCACGCTCTGGCTGGCCGCGCTGCTGCTCGCGGTCGCCGGCGCGGCCGACTCGGTCAGCGCCGTGTGCCGCACGACGATCAATCAAACGGCGACGCCAGATCGCATGCGCGGCCGCATGTCGGCGGTCTTCTCAATGGTCGTCACGAGCGGGCCCCGGCTCGGCGACGTCGAGTCGGGCGCGGTCGCGGGGGCCGCCGGCGTGCGCTTCTCGGTGATCTCAGGCGGCGTGCTGTGCCTGGTGGGCGTCGGCGCGATCGTCGCGGCGTTTCCGGCGCTGCGCCGGTACGGCAGCTAGTGGTGCATCCTGCAAGTTCAGGGCTCGCAGCGCGAGCCCGATCAGCGCACGGTCGCGGGCGCGGGCAAACGCGCGTCGGCGAAACCGGCGCTCGTTCTCGTTGTGGTCGGCTTGGCAGGCGATACGCAGCTCCTGCCAGCGAGCGACGGCGACCGCGGCGTCGGTGTCGAGCGTCACGGCGTCCTGACACACCGATAGCGCGCACGGCTCGCCGGCTTTCGGGGCGTTGCAGCCATGACCTTCGGGACAGCACCAATGCATGCTTGCCAGGCTACCCGTCAACCCGAGTCGCTAACGAACTCCGAGCCTTGTCCGCACTGCAGTGCGGACATATAATTGCGGTCGGTCCTCGAGGTGAACTCGCAAGAGGGTGGCACCTACGGGAACGGTTCCGGTGGCGGACGCGGTCCGACGCAGCGCGGATCGCTGGACGCGCCTCGCGTCTAGCACTTCACTGTCAAGCGGAGGTTCACTTGACCGCCACCCGTTTTGCACGACCGTTGTCGGCACTGAGCACCGACGACGAGTTGCTCGCCACATATCATGAGACAGGGGATCTGCGAGCCCGCGACGAGCTGGTCAAGCGCTTGCTGCCGTTAGCGCGCAAGCTGGCGCTGCGCTACAGCTATACCGACGAGTCGCTGGAGGACCTCACCCAGGTTGCATGTGTTGGGCTGATCAAGGCGATCGAGCGCTTCGATCAGGAGCGCGGCCGGCCGTTCCCAAGCTTCGCCACGCCGACGATCCTCGGCGAGCTCAAGCGCTACTTCCGCGACAAGGGCTGGGCCGTGCACGTGCCCCGCGCGCTGCAGGAGCGAACGCTCGCGATCAGCCGCGAGAGCGAGCGCCTGCTACGCCGGCTGGGTCGCTCGCCGACGATCGCCGAGCTCGCCGCCGCGGTCGGCTGCACCGAGGAGCAGGCGCTCGAGGCAATGGAGGCGGCCTGCAGCTACCGGGCCGCCTCGCTCGACGCACCCGGTTGCTATGACGGCGATGAGTCCGCCGCCCTGGTCAACACGATCGGTAGCGTCGACGACGGCTATGAGCTCGCCGGCAGCCGCCAGGCGATCGCCGAGACATGGCGCTCACTGTCCGAGCTCGAGCGGCGGGTGCTTGCCCTGCGCTTCGTCGACGACCTCACTCAGCACGAGATCGCGCTGCGAATCGGCTACTCGCAGATGCACGTGTCGCGGCTGCTGCGCAGATCATTAGCTCGCCTGGCCGAGCAAGCCGGCGGCGCCTGAGGTCAGCTTCCGGGCGCGATCGCCGCTGGCTCGCCGGGAGCGCTCGCGATGTCGATGATCAGCCGCTCACGCCGGTTGCGAGCCAGGAGCGTCCACATCCATCTCGTCACCGCCTCAAACCGGTTGCCCCAGCCGACCAGGTACGCCAGGTGGATCCCGCCCCAGATCAGAAACGCGATCGTGCCACCGATCCGGACGCGACCGAACAGGTCGGCCACGGCCCGGGTGCGGCCGATCACGGCCATCATCCCCAGGTTGAGGTACTTGAACGGCTTGTCCGTCGGTTCGCCCGCTAGTCGGCGGCGGACCACGTGCGCGACGTACTTGCCCTCCTGGATCGCCGGTTGTGCGGTGCCCGGGACGTCGGGGATCGCGATCATGTCGCCGAGCGCGAACACCTCGGGATGACCGGGCAGCGTCAGATCGGGGTTGACGTGCAGACGGCCGGCGCGGTCGATCGCGGCGCCGCTCTGCTCGGCGAGCAGGGAGCCGAGCGCAGAAGCCTTGACGCCGGCTGCCCAGATCACCGTCCGGGCCGAGATGCGCAGCGAGCCGGCGCCGTCCCGGCCGCCGACGGCCCCGACGGTGACGCCGTCGCGGTCGACCCCGGTCACCGGCGAGTTGAGTCGGACGTCGACGCCGAGCCGGCCGAGGTCCCGCTCGGCGCGCTTGCGCAGCGTGGGTGCAAAGCCGGCGAGGACGCTGTCGACCGCGTCGAGCAGCACGACGCGCACGGTCGCGGGATCGATGTGGCGATACTCGCCGCGCAGCACGCT
>JBEKRJ010000557.1:0-4032 GCA_049518835.1 Solirubrobacteraceae bacterium | reverse complement strand
CGTCGGGGTCGGGGTCGGGGTCGATCAACACGTGCTCGCGCCCGACCGCGCCGATCAGCCTGATGCGCGGCCACGGCGCCTGCTCGGGGCCGAACAGCGACCCCGGCGCCTCGCCGATCGCGACCACCGTTAGCGCCTCGGAGCGGGTCGCGCGTGCGAGCCCGCGCGCGTGGCGGCGCACAGATTCCCAGGTGCCTTGCGCGCCGATCGCGCTCGGCCCGGGGTCCTGCGGTCGCAGGCCTGGGCTGGCAAACGAGTCGGCCAGCCAAAAGCCGCGCTGCGCCGCGACGTCGTGAGCGATGCCGGCCAGCGCTGCGGTCCGCGCGTCGGCGCCGAGCACGAGGTACGGGTCGTCGCCGTCGTGGCGAACCGCCCGCGCCGGCGCGACGATCGCCCCGGCGACGACGTTGTCGGTCAGATCGAGCAGCCCCGACGCAAACAGGCGGCAGCAGTCCGCGGCCTCGCGCAGCAGCGCCGCGCGTCCACCGGTCGACGGTGGGCGCTTGATCACGAACGCCCCGTACGCGCCGCCGGCGACGATCGCGGCGTTGTCGACGATCTCCGCGCGCATGCAGTCGAGCGCCTCGGCGCGGAAGTCCTCGCGGCGATCCGACCAGCGGATCGCGCCGCGCGCGACGCGAGCGGCGCGCAGGTACACGCCCTCGACGCGCGGCGAGTACACGAACGTCTCGATCGCGGGGCGTGGGCGTGGCAGGAACGGCAGCAGCGCGGGGTCGAGCTTGAACGCCAGTTGCGGGTTGGCTGCCGGCCCGTCGGCGCCGCGCTGGAAGTAGCTGGTGCGAACGGTCGCCTGGATCGCGGCGAGGCAGTCGCGCAGGATCCCGGCTTGATCGGCGCTCGGGAGGTCGTCGATCGCGCGCTGCAGCTCGATCGCGAGCCGCTGCGCGAGGCCCAGGTCGTAGCTGTCGGGGTCGAGGCGCACGCAGAACAGCTCGACGAGCC
This sequence comes from Solirubrobacteraceae bacterium, assembly GCA_049518835.1. Taxonomy (GTDB): domain Bacteria; phylum Actinomycetota; class Thermoleophilia; order Solirubrobacterales; family Solirubrobacteraceae; genus Palsa-465. The sequence goes on along the minus strand of JBEKRJ010000557.1, from coordinate 3,069 downwards.
GGCGGGCGAGGCCGGGATTGCCGGTCAGCGCCTGCTGCATGTAGCGGTCACTGAACCTCGCCCCGGCCTGGCGCAGGTACTTCAGCAGCGCGCGCAGCAGCGACACCTCGCGCCCGGTCAGGCCCGCGAGCAGCACCAGCGCGCCGAGCCGGTCGTTCTCGAGCTCGCCGCGCCAGACGCCCGTGAACGCGTCCTGCAACGCCGTGCGTCGCGCTTGATCTCGCAGGTCGGCGTCGAGCTCGCAGGCGACGCCGATGTCGTACACCCAGATCGGGTCGCGCCCCGCCGGCGTCAGCTCGTAGGGCCGTTCGTCGGCGACCCGCAGGCCCATGTTCTCGAGGATCGGCAGGACGTCGGAAAGCGCGATCCGCTCGCCTGGGCTGAGCAGCTTGCAGCGCAGCGAGCCGTGCTCGGTCTCGCGCGCGGCGCGGACGGTCATCACGACCCTGTCCCCGCTCGCGAGCGCCTCCGCGCGCTCGATGTCCTGCACCGCCGCGCCGGCCTGCCAGTCGGCGCGGTAGCCGATCGGGAACGCGGCCCGGTAGTCGCGCAGCAGCTGATTGCCGCGCTCGTCGCCGTGCGCGTTGCGGAGCGCGCCGGCGAGCTGCTCGGTCCACGGCCGCGTCGCGTCGGCGATCAGGCGTTCGAGGTCGGCGACGTCGCGGCTGAACTGGGCCGCGTCGCGGTCAAACGGGACGATCTCGCAGCGCACGATGTAGTGGATCCGCACGAGCTTGGAGGCGGTCAGGCGAACCGCCCAGTCGATGTCGGTGGCGGCGAACGCGTCGCGCAGGATCCGGTCCATCCGCTCGCGGTTGTCCGCGTTGAAGCGATCGCGCGGGACGAACACCAGGCACGAGACGAACCGCCGGTAGGGATCGCGGCGGACGAACACGCCGACGCGGTCGCGCTCGCCGAGCGCGACGATCCCCATCGCGACCGCAAACAGCTCGTCGTCGCTGCTCTGAAACAGCTCGTCGAGCGGGTAGCTGTCGAGCGTCCGCGCGAGCGCCTTCGCGTTGTGGCTCTCGGCGGCGAATGCCGCCCGGCGCGTCACGCGCGCGACCTTGTCGGCGAGCAGCGGGATCTCGCGCGGGCTCGCGTCGGCGGCGTCGGAGGTGTAGAGGCCGAGGAAGCGACGCTCGCCGACGACCTGCTCGCCGCTGAAGCGCTTGACGCCGATGTAGTCCAGATACAGCGGGCGGTGGACCGTCGAGCGCGAGTTGGCCTTCGTCAGGATCAGCGGCTCGGGCGCGCGGGCCATCGCCCGGACCTCGGCGGGGAGCCTCGCGAAGCTCCGCGAGGTGCCGGCGCTGCGGTGCCTGAAGACGCCCAGCAACGATCCCGGCACTGCGCGCAGCAGGTCCTCGCCCTCCTCGCGCAGCAGGTCGTACTCGCCGTGGCCCAGGAAGATGAAGTTCCCGTCCGCGACCCATTCGAGGAACGCGGTCAACTCCCGCGCCTGCAGCTGGTCCAGCGGCGCCGGCGCCGCCCGGAAGTCGTCCGCGATCGCCTGCATCCGCTCGCGCATCAGCGGCCAGTCCTGCACCGCCGCGCTGACGTCGGCGAGGACCCGCTGGATCCCGTCCGCGAGCGCGTCGAGCCGCTCGGGCTGCGCCTCGCGATCGACCTCGAACTGCATCACGGACTCGGCCTGCACGCCGGCGACCCCGGAGCCCGGCCCGAGCAGCTCGACCAGCCGGCCGCGTTGGTCGCGCAGCACCTCGATCACCGGCACGAGCGACAGCTCGATCGCGTAGCCGCCGGCCGCGAGCTCCATTGCGACCGAGTCGACCAGGAACGGCATGTAGTCGGTGACCACCTCGACGATCGTGTTGGCCGAGTGCCACCCGTGCCGGTCGGGCGCCGGGTTGTACGCCCGCACGGTGGTGGCGCCCGGCCTGCGCGTGCGCGCGAGCTCCCAGAGCGCGATCGCGGCGCCGCACAGATCGCGCTCGCTGCGTCCGGCGAGGTCGTCGAGCGGGACGCGGTGATACAGCTGGCGCAGCAACGCCTCGCAGCCGCTCGCCGCGTCGGGCCCGAGCTGGTCGCGCAGGCGCGCACAGGCTGCATCGATCAGCGCTGCCTCGGCCTGCTCCGCCCTCAACGTCATCGTCGGCTACATCGTCTCAGGCCGGCGCGCCGCGTGACAGCCGGCAGGCGCGTCAGATCAGTTATGGAGCCGAGGTTCCATCTCGCCCGTAGCGATCGCGCAGGCGCACGACGTCATCGAGCTCGGGCGTCGAAACTTCGAGGATCGTCGCCGTCTCGAGTGCCTCGATCGTGTGGACGACCCCAGGAACGTTACGCCACGCGTGGCCGGCAAGCAGGGTGCGCTCAGACAACTCATCGACGGTCGCTCCCTGGATCAGGCGAACGCTGCCGTCGATCAGGTAACACGTCTCATCCTTGCGCTCGTGATACTGCAGTGACAGGCGGTGGCCCTTGATCACGTGCAGTACCTTGCCGGCGTAACTCTCGGTGTGCGCGTACCAGAGCTCGTGGCCCCATGGCTTGTCGACGTGCTTTGGCTGTGTGAGTGTGGGAATCATCTCGCTCTCCGTAGACGCTTGATCGCCGTCTCCTGATCGACAAATTGGAGCCGGCGCCGGCCGCGGACTATTGCATGCCGAGGCGGACGATCCATCCCCGTACCGGGTGGTTGTCCGGTCAGCTCTGAACGCGACCGGCTGCGCGGACCCTAAGGGCCCGAAGCCTCGGGCGCGCCGTTCACGATCTGAACGCAAAGCGCTCGGCTGGTCGGTTACCGAGCCGCACGGCAGTTAGCAGACTGCCGATCACGGCTGGGACGCAGTCTCACCTGTTGGAGGCCGGCGGCGATTGAGCTGGATGCGTTGCCGCCGGCAGTCCTGGCCATGGGCCGAACACACGAAGGGATTCGAAATGCAAGCAGATTTAGACACTGAAGTCGCCCCCCGCGCGGTGACGGCCGGGCGGCGCCCGGGTTCGTTGCAAGCGCGGGTCAGCGTCGTGATTCCGACGATGAACGAGGCGGCCAACCTGCCGCACGTGTTCGCTCGCATACCGAGCGAGATCATCGACGAGGTA
>JBEKRJ010000556.1:0-4039 GCA_049518835.1 Solirubrobacteraceae bacterium | reverse complement strand
CGGCGAGCGGGGACGGCGGTGGCGATTGAGAGCCGCGATCGCCTCACTCGGCTTGACCCCGCGCGGTTCGTGGACCCCGGATTCGAGTACCCGTACACGCTCGAGCGCGCGCTGTGTGCCGCGTTCTCCCTGTTCCGAGGCGAACGCAGGGCTGATGGCGACACACTGAGTGAGGCGGTGACGCTCGATCACGAGCAGCGGCGCGCGGTCGAGGCGGGCGACGGCGTCGTCCAGGTAGTGGCTCCCGCCGGCAGCGGGAAGACCGCCGTGCTGATCGAGCGGGTCCGCGAGCTCTTGCGCCGCGGCGTCCGCGCCGAGCAGATCCTGTGCGCGACCTTCAATCGTGACGCGCGGCTCGAGCTGCGCGACCGGTTACAGGCCGCAGGGGTGACCGCGGTCCAGGCGCGCACATTCCACAGCGTCGGGATGTGGCTGATGCGCGAGGAGGGGCTGTTGCGGCCACGCGGCCTGCGCGGTCAACTGTCGCTCGGTCAATGGCGGCGGCTGTCGACGATCGTGGCGCGCGAGGAGGGTCGCTGGATCGATCCCGCCGACGCCCGGTCGGCGATCAGCTCGATCAAGCTCGGGCGGCTCGCGACGCCTGCCGAGTTCCGCCGGGAGATGGATCGCCACGAGGACGGGCCCGCGCTCGCCAGGCTCTATGAGCTTTACGAACGTCACCTCGTGCAGGAGCGCGTCCACGACTTCGACGACCTCGTGCTTGTCGCGGTCCGTGCCCTGCGCGAGGATCCCGAGCTGCGGCGGCGGTGGCAGGAGCGCTTCGAGCAGGTGCTCGTCGATGAGTACCAGGACATCGAGCCGGCCCAGGAGCTACTCGTGCGGATCCTGGCCGCGCCGCAGGACGGCTTCTTCTGCGTTGGCGATGAGGATCAGACGCTGTACGGGTGGCGCCGGGCGAGCGTTCGCCGGATCCTCGAGCTCGACCTCGCCTATCCCGGCCTCGAACGGATCGCGCTCGCCCACAACTACCGATGCCCCAGCGAGGTCGTCGAAGTCTCGAGGAGGCTCATCGAGCACAACCGGATCCGGTTCCCGAAGGCAATCCGTGCGATCGGCAGTGCCGACGAGGAGCCCACGGCCCAAGGGCTTGATTTGCACGAGCACGATGATGGCGCGCAGGCGGCCGTGGAGATCGCCGAACGGTTGGCGACCCGTCGCCGCGAGGAGATCGTCGTGCTCGCGAGGACGACGAACCTCCTACGCGCGGTCGCGACGGCGTGCGCGGCTCGGCGGATCGCGATCAGCGCGCCGGAGGCCGTGTTCGAACCTCACGGCGCGCGCGGCGCGCTTGAGGCCTACCTGCGTCTGTGCGGTTCGCCGCGCGACGCCCGCGCCGACGATGTCGCGCTGGTCTGCCGGGTCCCGGGCCGCGGCCTCGCGCTCGGCAAGCAGGACGCGGTGGCCAGCTCGCTGGTCCGCGGCGAGCGCTTCGAGGAGAGCCTGCTCGCCGTGGCCGGCGATGCCCGGGAGAGCGCCCGGCTAGCCGAAGCCGGCCTGATCCTCGATCGGCTTTGCACGATTACCGACGCCAGCCAGTTCATCGCCCACCTGCGGCAGGCGGGCGGGCTCGATGAGTACTTCCGGGAGTATGAGCAGACGTTCGGCGCGACCGAGCAGGTCGAGCTCGAGGTGCTCGAGCAGTCGCAGCGCGAAGCGCGCGGCATGACCGTCGCGGAGTACTCCCGGGTCCTGCGCACGCGGACCGACGAGCTGCGCTCGGCGCGCGACGACACGCACGGGATCGAGTTGACGACGATCCACCGCGCGAAGGGACGCCAGTGGCCTGAGGTGCACGTGTTCAGCTGCGAAGAGGGACAGCTGCCGCACAGACGCGCGCTGGAGGTCGGCACGGTGCAGCGGGCAGCCGGCGAAGGCATCGAGGCTGAGCGCCGGCTCGCATACGTCGCCTTCACGCGCGCACAACGGCGGCTCGTCCTCCATACGACGCGTGCGGCGGCCAGCAGATTTCTCACCGAGGCTGGTCTTAGCCCGTCGACGCCCTACCACGAACCGTCACCACAGCAGCCGGCTGTGAGCAGCGCCCGTCAGGCGACGCCAAATGCCGGCCGGCGGATCGCGTCGCTGCCGGCAGGTGAGGCAGGCGACGTCGTCCGCGAGGCGGCCAGGATCGGCCTGAGCTACGCGCTTCGCACCGCGCCGAGCCCCGCTGTCGCGCTGGAGGCAGCGGCGATAACAATCGAGCAGCGGCTCGTGGGACCGCAGACCGCTTCGCAGCGGATCACCGTCGGACAGCTGCTGACCGCGATCGAGACCCTCACGCCAGGTGAGCGCGCCGACATCCTCACGGCCCTCGCTGCGCCGGAGAGCAGGCGACTTGTCGGCCTGACCCTCAAGCAGCGCGGCCGGTTGACGCGGTCCCTGCGGGAGTTGGCGTCGGGAGGGCCGCTCGCGAAGGGCCTGCCATGATTGATCTCGACGATTCGACTGCTCCGTCACCGGCGTTCCTCCCGCGAGTGCTGACGGGTGATCGCCCGACCGGTCGGCTGCATCTTGGGCATCTGTTCGGAACCTTGCAGAACCGGGTGCGCCTTCAGGAGGAGGGGGTGGACCTGCTAGTGCTCGTCGCCGACTACCAGACGATCACAGATCGCGACAGCCCGGTGTCCCTCCCTGACGACGTCGAGGAGCTCGTGGCTGATTACCTCGCCGTCGGGATCGACCCGGCACGCGCGACGATCTTCGCTCACTCGCTCGTGCCCGAGCTCAACCAGCTGCTATTGCCGTTTCTGAGCCTCGTCACCCTGCCCGAGTTGCTCCGGAATCCCACGGTCAAGGACGAGGCAGCCGCTTCCGGGATGAAGGCGCTCAACGGGCTGATGCTCACCTATCCGGTGCATCAGGCCGCCGACATCCTGTTCTGCCAAGCCACGATCGTGCCCGTCGGCGCCGACCAGCTCCCGCACGTCGAGCAGACCCGGGCGATCGCGCGACGGTTCAACCGGCGATACGCCCCGCAGCGCCCGGTCTTTCCCGAGCCCGCAGCGCTGCTCAGCGACGCCCCCGTTCTGCTTGGAACCGATGGGCGCAAGATGAGCAAGAGCCGCAACAACGCGATCGCGCTCGCTGCGAGCAACGATGAGACCGCACGTCTCCTGCGCCAAGCCAAGACCGATTCCAACCCGAACATCACCTACGACCCCGAGAATCGCCCCGAGGTCTCCAACCTCGTCCTGCTCACCGCGTTGTGCGAGGAACTCGACCCTCGCCACCTCGCAGAGCAGATTGGCAGCCGAGGAGCGGCCGAGCTCAAGCGCCGGGCTACCGAGGCCGTCAACGAACGGCTTCGATCGATCCGTGGCCGTCGGGCCGAGCTAATGTGCGACCGCGGCTACCTTCGAGCGGTCCTGCGCGACGGGAGCGCCACGGCTCGCGGCATCGCCCGAGAAACGCTCGCGCAGGTGGCTGCCGCTATGCACACGAACTACTGACAACCGGCTCGCCCTCGGGGATGGCTGCCGCCGTCAGGCCTCTGAATCGGTATCGAGCGGCGCCGCCGAACGCCAGCTCAGGGAGTTGCCCGCGCGTGCGGGTGCTCGACGACGTAGACCGATCGCTCGTCGGCAAGCGTCCACACCGCCTGGTGGCATGGGGAAAGGATGTCGGCTCGCCCACGGAGCACTCCTAAGTAGCGAACTCCTTGATCTGGTCGCCCACGGCGGTCACGTCGACCTCTCCGGTCGCGGCGACGACGATGTGCAGCGCGAGCCCGGTCGGGTTGATGTTCTGCTCGTTCCACAGCTCGTCCGGGGTCGCTCGGCGTCCACGTGTCCAACGTGGCGACTTCCGCTACGGGCCCCAATAGCGCGCGGCCGCGGCGCAAATCGCACGTGCACAGCGATAATCGACTTCGACCAGCGGTTGATCGAAGAGCCCCAGCCTCGGAGGGCAGCAGAGTGGTTGACCGAGAATCGCCGCAGAGCGGGTCCGGAGGGGTATCGTGCGGCAATGGCGCTCGTGCTGGTCACTGGCGGCTCTCGCGACATCGGTGCCGCGACTG
>JBEKRJ010000555.1:0-4039 GCA_049518835.1 Solirubrobacteraceae bacterium | reverse complement strand
GCCGCCGGGCCGCCACGCCCGGGCTGCGGGCGCTCGCAAGCTCGCGTCCTCGCCCGGGCGAGCGGCCCTCGCCCTCCCGGCCGCCCCAGCAGCTCGCCGGGCATCGCCTGACCGAACTAACCGCCTGACGCCTGACTCGGGACCCGTTGCGCCCGGTTCGGCTCAGCCGTCCGCGGACTGGCCGTCGACGAGCGCCCCGTTACTCACCGCGTCCCGTCCCCGGCTTGCGTGCTCAACGCTCAACCTGGCCGCGATTGCCGTCGGCCGTCCGTGCACACTGCCATCCCGCACAGGTGACCAGAGTCAGGATACGTATGTACCCCGATGTACCCCGTAAGAGGCCGACCCAGAAACGATGCGACCTTCGGCGCAGGAAAACGGCGGGCTAGTGAAGGGGGGAAGGGAGGCGATCGAACCTTGGAAGACACGGGCCCGTCAACCACGACCGCGACCCAACGCGATACCGGCGCCCTACGGGCGAGTCCTCGCAGTGATCGTCCGGATTTCAGGCGCGGCATCCCTGCCGCTCGATCCCGCACGGAGCACCTCATCGGTACCGCCACCGGTCCAAGCCGCAATGGCACGGCCAGCACACCGATTCGATTCAGAGGTGGGGGCATCCCTAACCGCTAGCCCTCACGCCCGCGGGCTTCGGCGAGCTGCTCTTTGAGCCACGCGGTTGCCCTAGTCGCCTTCAAGATCTCGGCCGGGTCCTGGTGGTGGTCGGGATGGGCGACCTTGATCAGCCAGCGCAGATCCCGGCTGGTCGGCTGCCACCTGCCGTTCGTCGACTGCCGGCCCGCCTTCGCAGCGCCCTGCGTGTAGCCGTCCGCGCGGCCAGCGCGGTACCCGTCACCGTAGCCCTCCTGGTAGCGATCGCTCTCGGCCTTCCCGCCGCCGCCGCCCTCCCCTCGCTTACCAACGGCGCCCCCGCGTGAGCCGCCGCCCGAGGATGGCCGGCGCGGCTTGGAGTCGCTCAGCAGCTGGCGCGCCCCGCGGATGCTCGTGCAGCCCGCGGCCATCACGATCTCCCGGCTGCGGGCGAGCTGCATGTAGAGGCGGGCGGTCGACGCCGGGATGCCGATCTTCTCGAGGTCCGCAGTCCACTCGCCGTGCTCAACGAGCGCCTTGGCCGCGTTGAGCGCGTCGCCGGCGTCGAACGCGCGCATAAGCGCACCGGCGGGCTCGACGCGAATCGACTCATGGGCGCGACGTGCGCGCTCGAACAGGTCTGTAACGCTCTCGTTGGCGTGTGCCGTCATACCCTAATCGCACCGCTAACACGTTAGCATTGTCAGGCCGCTAACACGTTAGCGGCTAGCCTCCCGCGATATCGCTGCGGCGCTCGCGACCGAGACGCGCGTACGTGCGATCGTGCGATCGTGCCGGTCGCATCGTGCACCGTCACGGTCGCCGGCCCGGGCCATCACCATGGCGGCAAAACCGACGCGGAAGATCATCCGGCCCTCGTCGACTGCCGGCCGCCGCGTCGAGCATCGGCGGGTGCCATCGTCACCGACTCACGCCGACGCGCCATCTCGGCACCCGCCGGCCACCTCCGGGCGCGTAGCCGTCGGGATCGACCAGCCTTCCAGCTCAGCCGAGAGCATGCCCAGGACGCGTCGTGCGACACGTGGGCCGAGTCGACAGCCCACCGCCCTCGCAGCTGACTCGCGCGACTACCATCTGAGGCGTGACCGCGAAAGAGCGACTGCTGGAGCGCGTGCGCGCACTCTCCGAGGCTGAAGCAGCCGAAGCGATCCGTCTGCTCGATGCACGCCAAGACCCCCTGAACCGCAGACTCGACGACGCACCCCTCGAAGACGAGGGCATCTCGCCCGATGAAGAAGCCGCCGTCCAAGAAGCGCGCGACGAGATCACCGCAGGCGCAGACCTGATCTCCCACGAACAGATCAAGCGCGAACTCGGGATCACGTGACCGACCCGCCTTGGCGGATCGGCTACACCTCAGCAGCCCGCCGAGACCTCCGCCGACTCGACGCTCAAATCCGTGCCCGCGTCCTCGAAGCGATCGAGCAGCTGGCCGCAAACGATCCCCGCGCTGACGTGCGCAAGCTCGCCGAAACCGACGAGCACCGCCTCCGCGCTGGCGAGTGGCGAATCCGGTTTCGCCGCGACCGCCAATCACGCCAAATCGTGATCCTACGCGTGCTACCCCGCGGCCGCGCCTACGACCGCTGAGACGACCCACTGGCATGCGCCGCAGCCCCGGACCAGACACGCCACAAGCACACAAGCCCGCACCGCTCCCGGCAGCGCGATTCCGGCCGGACTTCAGGGCGCGCCGGCCGTGGCGCTGGAGCGGTCGTGCCCCGAAGCCCGCTCGCAACCGGCCCGCCCGCGGCAACGGGCACGACCACCAGCCGATGACGCGCAGACTCCCCGCGCCCAGCTCGCGGGCGACACACCACGGACACACGGACCTGAGGGCCTGCCCCTTGCGCCTCGCGCGGTCAGATCCCGGAAGCCCGTAACTGCGGCGATTCGGACCGCTGCGGGCAGGACCCCGGCCGCCTTGGAATGGTTGTGGTCCAGGCGGTCGGGGGTTCGAGTCCCCTCGCTCACCCATAAGAAAGCCCTGCAAATGCACGTTTTTGCGTTCGTGGCTAGTGGCATGAATATGACCTAATGGTCACAGATTGTCGCGCTCGGTTCTGTGGCCAGATCCGCTTGGAACCGTCGGTATTTCAATGGTCGGACCGTCGGGGAGACGCTCCAAGCCACCGGACATCATGATCGAGGCCGCTGACGGAACGGCGTCGGCCATCAGCGCATCGAAGGCCTGGCCGTGGCGTTTGCGGCCGCGGCGCTTGAGGACTTGCGCGTAGATCTTCAGCGTCGTCGTGGCGTCCTCGTGACCGACCTGCTCCTGCACGTATGGGACCGGCGCTCCGGCCTCCAGCATCAAGGTGATGAAGGTCCGGCGAAAGGTGTGCGCGGTGATCTGCCCGGGGAGGAGTGCTTGGCCGCGCTCAGCACGCAGCGCCGCCGCGGCCCGAACGGCGGGTGCGATCACCCTGCCGTTGATGTTGTCCTTGTCTCGCCGGGCGCCCGTCCGGGTCGGAAACGCCGGGTCGGCCGACTCGGCGGCCGGACGGGAGGCGCGGTAGCTGAGCAGCTCGTCTCGCAGCCACGGCGTCATGTTGACCTGACGAACGCCCGCCTCGGTCTTTGAATCGCGCACGTGAATCACGCCATGCGCGAAATCGAGATCGGCGACGTCGAGGGCGCAGACCTCGCTGTTTCGCAACCCAGCGCAACCGAGCGTCGCGAGGATCGCGCGCCGCACGCCGGGTCGCCCCTCGGTTCGGTAGCGTCCGGCGAGCCATAACGCCGTGCTCGGCGCGACGCCCAGTTCGGCCGCGATTTCGTTCCACGTGCGTTGCTGCGGCGCATGCGCCGCGCGAGCTCCGCCCGCGACATGGTTTGCCGGGAGACGGGATCGTCGATCCCTGCCGAGGCGTCGAGTAGCGCGAGTAGCTCGTCTGCCTCCAGGAAGTTTCCTTTGCGCTGCGTGACCTTCAATCGCACCTGCGGGCCTGCGGCCGCGTTTGGGAGATCAGTCCGCGCTTGACCGCGTCACCGAGGATCTGCGAGATCACGTACAGCGACATGTTTATGGTGCGCGGACCGAGCAGCCTTCGTGGCTGCCCTTGACGGTCGCGCAGCGTCACGCCCGCCTCGCTTGCCGCGGCGATTTCCTCGTTGCGCTCGAGCTTCATGGCGACGTACGCCGACAGGACGGCGTAGTCGATCTCGTTTAGCCGGTAGGTGCGTAGGAACGGCAGGATGTGCCGACTCAACAGGTATTCCGCCGATTCCCCCGTGCGCGGTTTGACGGTCCGCCGATAGCGGCTGAGCACGAGCTAGACCGGTACGTCTTTGAGCAAGTCCGTCAAGCGCTGCTTGACCCCCAACAGCTGATCGCCGCCGAGCGCGCCCTGATCGCCGGCGCCCCCGACGAGAACGAGCTCGTCGCCACACAGCTGGGGCGCCTGGACAGCGCGATCGACACCAA
>JBEKRJ010000554.1:0-4050 GCA_049518835.1 Solirubrobacteraceae bacterium | reverse complement strand
CGTGGGTAAGGGTCGGGCTGCCGACCTTGCGGCCGTGGGTGAGGGTCGGGCTGCCGACCTTGCGGCCGTGGGTGAGGGTCGGGCTGCCGACCTTGCGGCCGTGGGTGAGCGCCGGGCTGCCGACCTTGCGGAACTGCTCGAGCATCGGGCCGCCGACCTTGCGGCCGTGTGTCTTGGTTGGCGTGGAGCGATGCCTGAAGACGTTGACGTGCTTCCCGGCTGCGCTGTGCGAGGTGCCGACGGTCGCCACTGAGGCGCCGGCGGCCGGTGCGGACATCCCGAGGGCGATTGCCACCGCGGGCACCACCGCGACCGTCCCAATCAGCCGCCAACTGCGATGCGTTTGCTTGCCAATCATCTACTTGCCACCCCTTCCGACGCCGCACGAAGCCCGTTCATGCCTGACGTCACCTGACGTTTGCGACCGTGCGCCCCGCCGAGAGCTACCAGCGCCGCGGTCCTCCATGGCCAGGTTGATCGCCGTGATCACACGTCACTTTGATGCGCAGATCCCACGTGCCGCGGTCAGTAGCGGCCCACAATCTCGGTCCGCGCGACGCCGCAGGCGCGCCCGCGCTGGTCGGCGGGCACTGCGGGCTCACCGCGCGGCGACCAGCCGCCGACTGTCGACCAGGGCGGTCGCTTCGTCCGCGGGAAGCGGCGGCCCGAACAAGTGGCCCTGGGCGCGGTCGCACTCCAGCGCCGCGAGCACGTGCAACTGGTCGGCGCGCTCGACGCCTTCAGCGACCGATTCGACGCCGACGATCGACGCGAGCTGGATCACCACGCGAGCGAACGCGGCAGCCTGGCCGCCGTCGGTGATCCCGTCGACGAAGCTCTTGTCGATCTTGATCGCGTCGACCGGGAACTGTTGCAGGTGGCTCAGCGACGAGTATCCGGTGCCGAAGTCGTCCAGCGCGATCCCGAGGCCGATTTGATGCAACCGCTGCAAGATCCCCAGCGCGTGCTCGGTGCCGGACATCAGCGCGGTCTCGGTGATCTCCAGGACTAGCAGCCGCGGATCGAGGCCGGTCTCGGCGAGGATTCGCTCGACGTTGCGCACGAGCGTCGGGTCGGTCAACTGGCGCGAGGAGACATTGACGCTGACCGTCGGCGAGCCGTCACACGCCGCCGTTCGCCGCCAGTCGCTTGCCTGTCGGCACGCGCCGGCGAGTACCCGCTCGCCGATCTGGATGATCAGGTTGCTCTGCTCGGCGAGCGGGATGAAGTCGGCGGGAGTGACCATGCCGCGTTCGGGGTGATCCCAGCGAACGAGCGCCTCGAAGCCGATCAGCGAGCGCGTCTTTAGGCCCACGATCGGTTGATAGAACACGCGCAGGTCGTCGTTGTCGAGCGCGCGCCGAAGCTCGGTCTCGACCTCGAGCCTCGACAGGCTCACGTCCCGGCGGGCGCGGTAGTTGGCGAACCTGCACTTGCCGGCGGCCTTGGCACGGTACATCGCGACGTCGGCCTTGCGCAGCAGCTCGTCGACGCCGTCGGTGGGCGCCGCGATTGCGATCCCGACGCTGACCGTGACCGGAATGTCGTGCTCGCGCACCTGGACGGGCCTGCTCAGCGCGCGCACGAGCCGCTTGGCGATCGCGCGCGCCCTCGACGCGCCGGCACCCTCCAGCAGGATCGCGAATTCGTCCCCGCCGAGGCGGGCGATCGTGTCGCCGGGCCGGACGCAGGCTGCAAGCCGTCTTGCCGTCGCGATCAGCAGCTCGTCACCGCAGTTGTGGCCAAGGCCGTCATTGGTCAGGCGGAAGTCGTCGATGTCGATCAGCAGCGCCGCGACCTGGCCCCGGCCGTCCTGACGCGCGAGCGCCCGCTGCGACTGGGCGTAGAACAACGTTCGGTTGCCCAGGCCGGTTAGCCGATCTTCGTGGCGGCGTGCGCTGGCCACATCGTGCGCGACGATGTAGTCGAGCACCGGATCGCTGGCGGCGAAATCCGCCGCGGTCAGCCCCAGCACCTCCAGCTCGGAGATGTCGGTTACCCGCGGTGAGCCCACGAAGCAGAGCTCCGCGCCGCCCGCGAGCTGCACGATCTCGCCGCGTAGGATCGCTTGCTTGGCTCGAGTCTGAAACAGGACGGGCGATCCGAGCTGCTGCTCGAGGGCGCCGATCGTCAGCGCCGCGGCGGGCTGCTCGAGCGCTAGGTGCAGTTGCAGCGGCTGCCCCGCCGCCAGCTTCGGGCACAGCAACCCGATCGACCTACCGAACTGGGTGACGCGCAGGCCGCGGTCAAACGCGATGTGAAACGGGACTGTCGCCTCCAGAAACCGATGCAGATCGCTCGCTGCGCTGCGCGGTGGCTGTCTGCCGGGCGACGCCCGGTAGAACTGCTGCTCGAAACTGTCCACGGCTTAAAGACCCCTGAAGTCGCTGCGACCGCGGCCCGGGCACATGCGCCGCACGGCGGCTGTGCATTCGCGCCGCCACCGCCCCGGCGCGGGGAGGTGGCGGCTACGAGTTGCACGCCCCCGAGGATCAGCCGTGCCGTTCCCGGACACGAACCGCAGTCTCCCGGGCGCGCGCTAGGAAATCCCTAACGCGGGATCGTGACCCGCGCTGCTGCTTCCCTAACGCGGGATCGTGACCCGCGCGAGCAGCCCGCCGAGCGGCGAGTCGGTGAGCGTCAGGCCGCCGCCGTGGCGCCTGGCTTCGGCCTCGACGATCGCGAGGCCAAGCCCGCTGCCGGCCGCGGTCGCGCCGCGGCCGCGCGCGAACCGGCGCGTGACCCGTTCACGCTCGGCCGCCGGGATGCCGGGACCGTCGTCCTCGACGACGATTTCGGCGCCGCTTCCGTTGGCGGCGACGATCATCCGCAGATGGCCGGCGGGGCGCCCGTGGCGAGCGGCGTTCTCGAGCAGGTTCTCGATCACGCGCCACAGGCCGTCCGCGTCTCCGCGCACGACCGGGCCGGACGGCGGCAGCTCGCTGTCGATCGCAAGCTCGGGATGGCGGGTGCGCGTGGCGAACACGGCCGCGTCGGCGAGATCGCCGAGGTCGACGTCTGCGACCGGCGCCACGAGCCCGGACTCGCCGCGAGCCAGCGTCTGCAGGCCATCGACAAGCCGTTTGAGCCGGTCAGACTGCAACGCCGCGGTCTCGAGCGCGACGCGTCGCTGTTGCGCGTTGGCCGTCTCGCTGCTGGCGATGTCGAGGTTTGCCCGCACGCTTTGCAACGGCGTGCGCAACTCGTGCCCGGCGTCCGCCGCGAACCGCCGTGCCGCGAGCAGCGCGGCTTCGCGCGTTGCGACCGCGTCCTGGAGGCGGCCGAGCATCCGGTCGAGCTCGCCCGCAAGGGCCGCGACCTCGCGCGGTTGAGCGCTCGTCTGCACCCTGACGTCGAGGTCGTCCGTGCCCCTGACCGATGCCGCCTTACGGGCCAGCGCGGTGAGTGGCAACAGCGCCACACGCGAGCTGACCCCGGTGCCAAGCATGACCACCAGCAGGCCCGCGGCGCCGGTCCAGAACACGACCGAGCGCAGCCTGGCAGCGCGGGCGGCGATCGTCTGCGCCAGCGCTCCAACCTCGATCACGACGCCCGGCGCGCCGGCCACGACGTCCAGCCGCCAGGGCTTGCCGTCGAACGTGGTCGAGCGCCCGCCGGGGCGGGTGGACATCACCGGGAAGGCTCGGGGAACCGCGCCGAGGATCAGACGGCGGCCCGAGGCCACCGCGACGGCGCGGACGAACACGATCTCGCCGGCCGGGCTGGAGCTCTGACCGCGCGCGTTGAACGCGGCGACGAGCGCTTGCACGACACCAGGGTTCGGGTTGCGTGCAAACGCTAGCCGCGGCGGCGTACCAGGCGGACGTGGGAGCGGCCTGCCGTTGCGATCGAGCAGCTGCAGCTCGCCGAATCCAGGCACGGATCCTGCCGGCGGTGCGCGCGGGGGCGGGTTCGGTGCCACGCCCAGCGCGCCAGCGACCGATGGCATCAGATCGCCCGCGAAGCGCCGCAGATCGGCGTCGGCGTCGCGCCGGTCGCGCTGCTCGGTCAGGGTCACGATCGTCAGGCCGCCGCCGCCGCGCACCGCGG
>JBEKRJ010000553.1:0-7536 GCA_049518835.1 Solirubrobacteraceae bacterium | reverse complement strand
GCGAAGCCAGCGAGGCACCTGTCACGTCAACGAGCGGCGCAAGCCAGAACGCCAGGAGCTTGAAAAGCCGGACGGGTCGTGAGCGTCGAAGCCAGGGCCTGCCAGCCCACAAGCCTCTCAGCCAACGCGCAAAGGCCGGCTGGGCCTTGGCGACCGAGAGCCGCCGCTCGCTGGCCAGCCGCAACGGCGCCGCCGCAGTCGGCGTTCGGTTTTCCCGAACGCCATTCGGGGGATCGGTCCGGTTTTCATCGGCGGCCGGTCGGGCGATGCTTCACGCGGCGGGCAATCGGGATCCGTCACAGCCGCTGGCATGCTCAGCTCGCGCAGGTCAAGCGCGCCCGATCCGGCCGACGAATCGCACCGACGCGCCCAACCGCGCCGCGGCGACGGCCTGGTTGGCTCCCTTGCCGCCCGCGATCCGCTCGAACACGGCGTCGGTGACGGTCTCACCAGGGCGCGGCAGGCGCTCACGACGGGCGACGAGATCGATGTTCGCGGAGCAGACCACCGTAATCCTTGGACGGGGCATCATCGCCCTATTCTCCCTGCGTGAAGACAATCGCCGGGCGCAACCAACCCCGTTGCGCTTCGAACTGCCCCCGCCCTACTTGCCCGCACGTCGATGGATAACATCGCGACCTTCCTGCATCTGCTCGGCGCGCTGCTGTTCTTCTCCGGGATCGTGCTGGCTGGCGCCGCCTTCGAGGCCGCACGGCGCCGCGAGCAACCGACCGAGATCGCGATCCTGCTCCGGCTCACGCGCGTCGGCGTCG
Source organism: Solirubrobacteraceae bacterium (assembly GCA_049518835.1). GTDB lineage: Bacteria > Actinomycetota > Thermoleophilia > Solirubrobacterales > Solirubrobacteraceae > Palsa-465. The sequence goes on along the minus strand of JBEKRJ010000553.1, from coordinate 6,763 downwards.
TGCTCGTCGCTGTCGGCGCGCTGCTGTTGCCGATCTTCGGCCTGTGGCTGGTGCACCTCGAGCACTACAGCTACGGCGCAGCCTGGGTGGACGGCGCGTTGGCGCTGTACGTGATCGTAATCGCGCTGGGCCATCTCGGCGCACGCCGGCCGCGTCAAGCGCGGCTGCTGGCAACGCGCCTCGCAACGGAAGGACGCCCGATCAGCGGCGAGCTGCGCGCGCTGCTCGACGACCCGGTCTCGCGCGTGGAGAACTACGTCTCGCTGGCGGTTGTGGTCGCGATTCTCATCTTGATGGTCTTCAAGCCGTGACCGGCGTCGGCGGCGGGACGCTCCGGCTCTGACGGTTGGCCCCGTGCGGCTGAGCACCCATGCAGAGGCGGACCCGGCGCTCGACGTCGCGATCTCGCACGCACTACTGGACCAAGCTGCGACGGACCGCGTCCCGTCGCTGCGCATCTGGCGCCCGGCGCGCGCCGCGCTGTCGCTGGGGCGGCTCGACGTCCGCGGCCCGCAGGGGCACGCGCTCGCAGCGCTGGCCCGCAGCGCCGGCGTCGAGCCCGTCGCGCGGCTTGCCGGCGGGCGCGCCGCGGCGCTCGATCGCGGCTGCCTGTGCCTCGGCGTCGCGCAACCAACCGCCGGGCTCGAGGACCCGGGGGACCGCTACCGGCTCGTCGCGGGCGCGATCATCGACGCACTGGGCATGCTGCGGGTCACGGCGCAGCTCGGCGAGGCCGCCGGCGAGTGGTGCCCGGGAGCATGGAGCGTCCAGGGGCCGGCCGGCAAGCTGGCGGGCCTCGCACAGCGCGTCATCCGCGGCGGCGCTTGGTGTGAGGCACTGATCGTGATCGAGCGCACCCCGGCCCTGCGCGCGCTCACCGAGCGCGTCCACGAGCTGCTCGAGATCCCGTGGCGCGCGCATTCCCAGGGTGAGCTGGGCGCCCTGCTGGCCGGCCGGCAGGACGTCCACGGCGCGGTGCTGACCGCCCTGGTACGGCGGCTCGGGCGCCACTGGCCCGGCCTCCGGATCGCGCCGCTTCCCGACCCGGTGCGCGAGCGAGCGCTGCACCTACGCGCCGAGCACCAGCTCCCCTGAGCCGCTTGGCGGGCGGCGGGCCAGCGAGCCGGCGCGAGCCGCGAGCGGCCGGGCGTAAGAGCCCGCGGAGGACCCGTAATAATTCCTCCGCGGGTCCTAACCTAAGCACGCCCACCGCACGTCGACATGCGACCCCGCTATAGCTCGACGCCGACCAGCGTCGGCTCCGGGCGCAGAGTCACCCCAAAGGCATCGCGCACCCCATCGCGCAACTCGCGCGCCAGCGCCAGTAGCTCGCCGGTGGTCGCACCGCCGCGGTTGATCAGCGCCAGCGTGTGCTTGCGCGACACGCCGACCCGACCCGCCCCATAGCCACGATGAAAGCCCGCGTGCTCGATCAGCCATGCGGCCGAGGTCTTGACGTTGCCGTCGCCGCCCGGCCACGCCGGCGCCGACACGGTCGCATCGAGCCGCTCGGCGACACGTGACTGCAACGCCGCGAGCTCGTCAGCGCTGAGAACCGGGTTGACGAAGAACGAGCCGGCGCTGACCGAATCGGGGTCGCGCGGATCGACCACCATCCCCTTCGCGCAGCGCAGCGCCAGCACCGCCTCGCGGACGGCGCTCAGCGGCGGCCGCGCACCGACCGCCACGCTCAGCGTCCGCGCCAGCTCGGCGTAGCGGATCGGCCGCGCCAGCGACGAACGCTCGAGCACGAACGTCACGCCCAGCACCACAAAGCGCGGCGAGCGCCGGAAAGCGCTGCCCCGATACGCAAACGCACATTCGGCGCCCCGCAGCGTGCGCACGGCCCGGTGCTCGGTGTCATACACGCGCACCGACGCGATCGTGTCGGACACCTCTTGTCCGTACGCGCCCACGTTCTGGATCGGCGTCGCGCCGGTCGAACCGGGGATTCCCGACAGGCATTCGAGCCCGGACAGTCCCTCGGCCACGCACCGTGCGACGAGCTGATCCCATGGCTCGCCGGCGGCGACCTCCAGCGAGACACGACCCTCGCGACCGCCGCCCGCGCTCGCGCGCGCGCCGCGGGTCGCGACCCGCACGACGGTCCCGCCGAAGCCCGCGTCGGCAATCACCAGATTTGACCCGCCGGCAACCACGAGCACGCGCTCTCCCGCATCGCCGGCTGCCGCGACCGCTGCGACGAGCTCGTCGTCGGTGGCCGCATCAAGCAGCCGGCGGGCCGGGCCGCCGAGGCGAAGCGTCGTCAGTTGCGCGAGCGGGACGTCGTAGCGGACCTGCATCGCCCCGAAGCTTGTCGCAATCCGGAGTTGAGGTCCGCTAAGGGCCCGTTCCGCGCGCCCTACTAGCTAGCTAGATGAGTAGTGCCACGCGGCTATGCGACCAAGGCGACGCGGCTGCGGGTGCCGCGGCAGCGTTGGTGGTTGGGGATGACCGCGGCGGGGAGGGCGGCGAAGCGCGCGCACAACGGACGCGGAGGTTTCGTGTCCTCAGCCAAGCCTGGACGAGATAATCGACTATGTATACGGGGTGTTTTGCAGCCAGGCTCGGATCTGGCCCGGGCTCGGTAGACGCGGCCCGCGCCGGCGATACGTTGCGCAGCCAGCGCTCGTCCCGCAAGGCAGAGCCCCTAGCCTGCCCTGGCTCGCTACAAGGACCGGGCCCCGACCTGATCGCACGAACTGCGCTGCTCAAGCTCCCTCACAGCGCAGTTCGACGGGCCGCCATAACATAACCGCCCCCCCCTTATCTCCCCTTCAGCCTCGCGACCCACCCCAGTCCGTGGCACTACTCATCCTAGGGGCGCACGTCTGACGTGAGCCCTAACTTAGGGCCCGCGGGCCCTTACCCGGCGACAGCCTCCAAATCATCGTCGCTCAGCCTGGCAAGCGCGCCGCGCACATCCGCACGCAGGCTGGCCAGCGCCTCGAGCGCAGACGCGAACTCGCGCCGATCGAGGTCCGAGACATCGACGAACGCGATCGCGCCGGCACAGGCCGCGCCGAGCAACTCGGTCGCCGCGCCGAGCGACCAACCGGCGTCCGCGAGGTCGCGAACGAGGGCGACGGCCGTGAGGCGCAAATCGACCGGCGAGCGCGCCGCGATCGCCGCGTCGGCAAGGCAATCGACGCACAGTGTCAACACATCGTTGTCCAGCACGCCCACGTGTTCGACCGCGGACGGGCGGTCTTTAATTTAGCCTCAGTCCGCCTACGCGAGTGCCATCGGCGCCCACCGACCAGGACGCGAGCGAATCCCGCGCGATCCCTTCAAGATCACCGGCGCGAGGTGTCAAAACGTGACGTAACCGAGTGGCCACCGTCCGCGGCGTAACGTTGCGGCCCGCTAAAGGCCACAACGTTACGCGGCCGCTGCTCGGATGCCCGGATGTAACGTTTGGTCAGCCGGTGGAGCGAACACTGCGCCTGCCCGGGCCGCGATCACCCCCCCCCCCCCCCCCCCCCCCCCCCCCCCCGCCCCACGCACGCGCCCCCGCCCCACGCACGCGCCCCCGCCCCACGCACGCGCCCCCGCCCCACGCACGCGCCCCCGCCCCACGCGCCGCCGCCCGCCCCACGCGCCCTAGGGCAGATCTCAACGCCCTGTATCGATTTGGCCCAACCTGCGTTGAGGATCTCCTGCGGCCGGGTAGCCCTGCTCCAGGATGCAGACCGGTTCACGCCACGACACGGCCCGGACGACAGCAAATGCTTCCCCAGGACCGCCGCGAATCGACCGGCGCCTCCGGATAGCCGAGAATTTGCGCTGACGTGACCGGCTACTTCACCGACGAGTCGATTATCCGCCGCGTGCACCGCGAGCACACGCTGGCGCTGTCAGGACCGCGAGCGCTGTTGATGCAGGCGGCGCATCCAGTCGCGTTTGCCGGCTTCTTCATGTCGACTGGCGCGCTGGACGACCCGTACGCACGCCTGCGACGGACCGCGACTGTGCTCAACACGATCGCGTTCGGGGAGCGCTCGCGCGCGGACGAAGCCACCGCGCGGGTCCGCGCCGTGCACGGGCGTGTTCGCGGCCGACTGCCCGAGCCGGTCGGCCGCTTCCCGGCCGGCACCCCGTGGGCCGCCGACGATCCTGAGTTGCTGCTCTGGATCCTTGCGACGCTGGCGGACTCCGGTCTGCTTGTCTATGAGCGATACGTCGGCGGCCTGCGCCGGCAGGAGCGCGAGGCTTACTGGTCGGACTACCGCCTCGTCGGATCGCTGTTCGGGCTGCGCGAGCCAGATATGCCCCCGACGATCGGCAGGCTGCGCTCGTATATGCGCGAGATGCTGAGCGGCGACATGCTCCACGTCTCGCCGCAGGCACGCGAGCTGGCGATCGAGATCGTGCTGCGCCCACCGGTGCCGCTGCGAGCGCGGCCGCTGCTCGAGCTCGCGAACTTCGTCACGATCGGTCTGCTCCCGGCGCCGCTGCGCCGCCAGTACGGTCTCGGCTGGGACCCGATCCGCGGGCTCGCGCTTCGCGTCGGTGCCGAGTACACCAAGCGGGTGCTAGTCCCAGTGCTGCCCCGCCGGGTCCGCTACAGCCGCGCCCGCGCCATCGCCTGAGAGCCCTGCCCCCCCAGCACCCGCTCATGCACGTAGCCGAGCTTCTCGATCACCGCCGGCGCGAGCGTGAACGGGTACAGGTCGCCGAGCCCCATGCTGCGGTTGACCGCGTTGAGCGCGTAGGTCAGCGGCAGCCACGATTCGATCAGCGACTCGATCGGCTCGCCGACCGCGTCGATCTCCGGCACGCTCGTCAGCGTCGGGTCATCGACCGGCTGCGGTCCGGCGACCAGCAGCCCGAACGCGGCAGCGGTCTGCAGCGTGTCGCGGATGTGCAGGTAGTGGGCGAACGTCTCGGCCCAGTCCTCCCACGGGTGCATCGTCGCGTACGCGCTCACGTGCGCCTGCGCCCAGTCGGCCCGCGGCCCGTCGCTGTAGTGGCGCTCCTGTGCAGCCGCGTAGTCCTCGCGCTCGTCCCCGAACAGCGACCGAAAGCGCTCGAGCGTCGCGCCTTCGACCTGCTCGACCAGCAACGGCCAGTAGTAGTGCGCGACCTCATGGCGGAAATGGCCGAGCATCGTGCGATACGGCTCGCCGAGCTCCGCCCGCCGCTGCTCGCGCCTGACGTCGTCGGACTCCGCGAGGTCGATCGTGATCAGCCCATCCTCGTGGCCGGTCGAAACCGGCTCAAACGCGCTCGACAGCAGATCGAACCGAGGACCGTTGGCCTGCACCGGCAGGCCCACGTCCAATAGTTGAAACAGCAGCCGGCGCTTGGCCGACTCGGCCTCTGCAAACGCCGCGAGCGCTTGCGCGTCGCTGTCGTTGGGCCGCGTCCGGGTCAACCGACATGACCGGCACAGCGCCTCGACGTCGTCGGACGCCAGCATCCAGTTGCAGGTCGCCACCGCCGCGTTGGCGCAGCGACGAAGCCCGTCAGCGCTCCCGTCGGCATCGCTGAGCGCAGCCAGCTCGAGGCGGTCGACGACGAATCCCTGCGGCGTCCCGCACCGCAGGCAGACGCTGTTCTCGAAGAACAGCAGCTGGCCGCAGTTGTCGCAGGCGAACGCGCGCATCCCCCTCTGTTATCGCACATCGGGCGGCGAGTCGCTCTCGAGCTTCGACCAGGGCGCGCTGTACTCCGAGCAGGCCGTCGCGAACGAGATCACGACCGAGCAGGCCGACGTGACGTTCGCGTCGGTCCCGTACCGGATCATGGCAGGCCTGCAGGTGCCCGTGTCCGAGCAGCTGCGCGCGCGACGCCGACTTCTACGACCTCGCCGACAGAGCGGCTGGGCGTGTCTGGCGCCGCCGGCTCGCCCGACAATACCGGCAGAAGTGGGTCAGACGGATTGGTGGCGCCGTCGCGATCATACGGGGCCGGCCAAGCGGCCCAGCCAACAGCCTTCGTGCCAGTCCCGGGCGGCCGCGGCCGCACACGGACCCGAGCGCGCGGCTCACGGCGCCGCGCAGGGGGCGAATCGCGCCGGCCCGCCGCGCTGCTCGCGGACGACCACCAAGCCGGCGTCGACAAGCGCTGCGAGATCGCAGATCAGCGCCTCTACCTCGTCGAGTGGATCACGGTCGGCAAGGTCGTCCGACTCGATCCCGCCACCGGGCTCGTCTAGGGCACGCACGTCGTCGCTGATCTTCATATGGATTCCTCCGTAGGAGCCACGTAGCCGATGTCCGTGGAGGATGGCAACGGCCCCGGACGGAATCGCCGGCCGAGCGGTTGCCGCTGTTTGCGGCCGGCGAGCAAGCCGGGCATCCGAGCGCCCCGCAGGGATCGCGGTAATTGCGAGGAAATCCAGACTTGTCCACGGACTTATCCACAGCCACGTGGCGCCTACTCACATACGCACGACCGGATATGAACATCCGCTGCACATCGGAGACTCACGGCGCCCGGTAGAAACGCCGACGACGTGACGATCCCGCTACCAGAACCCTCGAGCCGCCTGCTGCGCGCCGCCGCGGCCGAGTGCTCCGAGCTCACCCGCCACCGCGAGCGCCTCGTCCAAGAACGCGACAAGGTCGTCGACGAGCTGCGCCGCCTCGACGAGATGCTCGCGGCCGTCGACGAGCGACTGCTGATCGTCGGGCAGCTGATCGGCGCCTCGCCATCACCGCCTCCCCCCGCCCAGGCATCGCCGCCGCCCCCCGCCCAGGCATCGCCGCCGCCCCCCGCCCAGGCATCGCCGCCGCCCCCCGCCCAGGCATCGCCGCCT
>JBEKRJ010000552.1:0-4066 GCA_049518835.1 Solirubrobacteraceae bacterium | reverse complement strand
CGTGTCGATCGTCGTCGGCGTGCTCCGGGTGTATCCATTTTAGGTGAGGGCCTGGCACTCGACGTGGCCGACGCGGTCTGTGATCATGCCGGCGGCCGACAGCGGCGGGAACGTCTACGTGTCTGGCCCCTCGTGCGCGAGTGACACCTTCTGCCCGGACAGCCAGGGCAAGGAGGGGGGCGTGCTGCTCACGGGCCTTGGCTCTCGTCCGCAGCCGGCGCCGGCGTTCTAATCTGGCTGTTGGAACCGAACAAAGAAGGAGCGGCGAGCGATGCCCACTTACGACGACCTCGGGTACGCCCCGGGCGCAGCGATCTCCCGCGAGCACACGGGAACCGTGTTCGGCCAGGTCATGGGCCTCGTGGCCCTGACGGTGGGCTGTGCTGCGCTCGGCGCCTACGTCGGGCACAATCTCAGCGGCGGAGCCGGGCTTCTGTTCTTCATCGGCGCGTTCGTCTGCATCTTCGGACTGAACATCGCGTCGACGAGGTCACACGAGCAGCTCGCGATCGGGTTCCTGTTTGGCCTGGGGCTGTGCCTTGGACTGGCCGTCGCACCAGTCATCGCCTACTACGCGCACACCGATCCCGCCGTGCTCTGGCAGGCCACCGGCGCCACCGGCGGCTTTGTCGCGGCGCTCGGGGCGGTCGGCTACGCGACCCGCCGAGACCTGTCGATATACGCGCGCACATTGTTCTGGGCGTTGGTGCTGCTGATCGTGTTCGGGTTAGTCGCAATCTTCGTGTCTATCCCGCACGCCAACATCATCTACTGCGTGCTCGGGTTGGTGATCTTCGGCGGATTCACGATCGTCGACTTCAACCGTCTGCGGGGCGCCAGCGTGGCCGGTGCGGTGCAGATCGCCGCCGGCATATTCCTCGACATCTTCAACATCTTCCTGCTGTTCCTGCGGCTGTTCGGGAACCGGGAGTAGTCGCGGAGCTATCCGCGCGCGAAAGCCAGCGCCCGCGGCTGCGAGCGACCAGCTGCCAGGTGGGCGCTTCGATCAGCGCGCGAACGACCGACCGGGCGAACGGGCCGCGCACGGATTCCTCGACGCCAGCCCGGGTGGCGAGACCCGCCCTGTCCAGCTCGCAGAGGTTCACCAGGTCCAAGTCGGGTGGCTGGCGCCAGGCGCGCACGGCCGCGGCATGGGCGAATGGATCGGGATCGATCTCCTCCGCGGTCGAGCGGCCGACCATCAGTGTTGGAGCAGCGCCGCGGATCGCCGGGCCGCGGCCGCATCGCAGGCTGTCGTGCTGCTCGTCTGCCCGCCGCGTCTAAGTCGCCGGGGTGGACGTGCTTCACCGCAATATTCGGGACGCGGCGTCCGCCCGCCGGGCGACGCTGGGCAGGCAAGCCCACGTACGCGAGATGATCTGTCAAGGTAGCCCCTCACCCGCTCTGCCGGAAGGAGGGGGATCGTGATCGGGACGAGAGAGCTCCGGGCCGAAACCTCGCAGCCGACGTGAAGCGATACCTGGCCTGGTCGGGCGCCCTCGGCGTGACGGTGGTCACGGCCGTCCTGGTGGTCCTCGATATCGGCGGTGGGTCGGTCCACCAGTACTGGTCGCGGCACTCCTTCACCGCGTCGGTTCTGTCCGGACTGCTGGTGCTGCTGCTGACGGTCTTGATCGTCGATCGGGTGGCGAGCAATCGGCAGCTACGCAATCAATCGCGGGCGATTGGCGCCCAAGCCGCGATCATCGTCGGGCAAGCCGCCCGCGCGGCCGACGCAATCACGAGCGTCTCGCCGGGGACAGAGGACCGAGAAGCGGCCGCCGATGAGCTGCGCACGTACGCTCAGATGCTGCTGGTCAGCGCGCCCGTGCTGATCGGGGCCCAGGTTCCGCGGACATTTCTCGAGACCGCCCAGCGACTGGCCGCGCAGATGTTCCGGGCGCTTCGAGACTCCGGAGACGAATCTGTCACCAAGACGCGGCTCGATCAAGCGGTCGCTCAGTTGCGGGCCGCGGCGGCCCCCCTTCTCGACGTCCTCAATCGCGAGCAGCGCGCCGCCGTGAGCGCCGAGGAGGGAGATCGGAGCGAAACCTGAGGTTCCCAACGGCCCGATTTACGCTCCTCAAATCGGTCCTGGGCTCAGCGCGCCACTGGACTCTTGCAAAGACGGCCGCGGGCATAAGGCCGGAATTGAACCCTGGCCTTGGACCAGCTCACCTCGTGACTGGACGTCCGCCGCACCCTCCCGCTTGGCCTACTGCTCTGTGTGGCGCGGGGCCCGAGCGCCCGGTCGGCGCGGCGGCGGCGGCGATCCGAGTCCAGTTGCGCGACGCGGCCGCGCGGGCCGGGGGTCCGTCGACGGTTGGGCCGCAGCGGTCGCGATATGCGCAAGCCGGTCGGATGTCGCGCGAAGGCGTGCTTGGGGCCGCGGCCCTGACAGCCATCGCGTGCGCGGCCCTGATCGCAGCGTGCGGACCTTCCAGCGGTCGAGCACCGCAGGCTTGAGCAGCTACCGACAGGCGCTCGAGTCAGCTGTCTGGCATCCCGTTTCAACGTGTGCCGGCGGAACCGTGGCGGGTCCGCCGCAGGAGATCCCGGGCGTCGGGCTGTATGGAAGTCTCCATGACACCGAGGGCAATCGCATGAGCCTGTTGCAGCCGTTCCGGCCAGCCTCCGCTCAGACGAGCTGATCCCGCGGTGCCGGTCGCGGGCGGCGGCCCTTCGTTGCGGCCGTTGCCAATCGCTGCGGTCAGCTCGCTGCCGAGCTCGTCCAACGCCCGGTCCGCGCCCGTGGTTGACTGAGTTGCGAGCCGCCCTGGCCCACTCGTCCCTGGCGGCCGGGCTTCGGCGCCGCTATCTGCCAGCGTCCGCGACGATATCTGAGCGGCGCGCCCTTGCAGTCGGTGCGATGATCTCGGTCATGAGCGAAGGAGATCCCGGTCGCGAGAGCTTCGAGCAGAAGCTTCGTGCGCTCGCTCGAGATGTCAGCCAGTCGATTGAACGCGTTGCTGGCCGACTCGACGTGGACGCGATCGCCGATCAGATCGGCAAGGGCGGTGAACACATGAAGGAGTGGGCCGAGTTCGCCGGACAGTGGCTCAACGATCAATTTCAAGCCCCGGATGCTCGAAGGTCGGCGCAAGCGGACCCTGATAGCGGTGATGGGAGCCCTCGCCTCAGCGGTCCGCATCCCCTTGACGTCCCCAGCGAGGAGCAAGGGCGTGCGCTCAGTGCTCTGGACTCGGGCCGCTGGAGGGTCGAGCCGGGGACCAACGAGCTGATCTCCGATGGCGAAGGACCGAGTCCAGGCGGACGAGTGGGTCTCGTCGGCGAGCTTCGGGCTCGCGACTGGATCACAGCCAGCGGCGAGGTCACTTTCCTTGGACGCGATGCGCTGAGGCGCTGGCAGGACAGCACCAACCCGAGCTGAGACCACGACGGCGTGCAGGAGAGTCATCCTGTTCGCTGGACCAGATGCCCGCTCCAGCTCGATCGCCGGGCGCGGTCTTTCCAGCCGCCGGACGCACGGCGGCCTCAACGTCAGCCGGCGCGCCCCCGTCGGCGAAACTCGCCGTGATGTCCTGCGACGTGTCTGCGAGGCTCGCGTCCGGAGGTGTGCGCGACGATTCGTTCGGAAAGGGCCTTCCACATCGGACAGAGCCGCGTCCGCACGCGTTTGCTGCCTGCGGCGGCGTCGGCTGGCTGGTCTTCCGCGGGAAGGCCAGTCTCCGGGCGAGAGGGGTTGCGGGCACGGACTCTTGGGCGCGACAATCGCCTAATGCCGGCGCATGACCCGCAGACGGCCCGGCGGAGACGTCGACGTTCGACCTGGCCGGGTTCAATCCGGCCACGAGGTTGCCCTGATCCGAAACGAGGTACACCGTGACCGACGTCACCACGCCGCCCGCTGCGAATGAGGAGGCTCCGCTTACAGGCGACGAGGTCGCCCTGATCGATGCCTATTGGCGTGCGGCGAACTACTTGTCGGTCGGGCAGATCTACCTGCTTGACAACCCACTGCTGCGGGAGCCGCTGCGGATCGAGCACATCAAGCCGCGCCTGCTCGGCCACTGGGGCACGACTCCCGGGCTGAACTTCGTCTACG
>JBEKRJ010000551.1:0-4069 GCA_049518835.1 Solirubrobacteraceae bacterium | reverse complement strand
CGGTCGTTTCGGTCGTACATCCTCAGCGCGTCAAACGACGAGCACAACGACCCACGTCGTTTACATGTCAACCACGTCAAACCCCAACAACCACCGAGTCTGACGAACTCGACCCAACATAACAACGGATAGGGGCAGCACCGCCGCGCCCGCGAGGGCCGTCGCGGAGCCCTAGCATCGGGCAGCGCGAGGCATGCGCTGGACCGGTGGCGGCGCAGCTGTCCGCCCCGCTCGCTCGGCTTACCGGAGCGCCGCGGCCAGTGCTGGCAGCACGTCCCCGAGCGCGGCGTCGACCTTGACGTCGGCGAGTGGGTCGCCCCGGGTGGAGCCCCGGTTGACGATGGCGACCGGGACCCGCTGCTGGCGGGCCCGGTGCACGAACCGCAGTCCTGACATCACCGCGAGTGAGGACCCGAGCACGAGCAGACAGGCGGAGCTGTCGACGATCCCGAAGCACCCTTGCACCCGGGGTCGGGGCACGTTCTCGCCGAAGAACACGACGTCGGGCTTAAGCAGATCGGCGCCGCAGCACTCGCAGCCGACCAGCCGGAACCGCGCGACCTGCTCCTCGGCAAGCTCGACGTCCCCGTCGGGATTGCTGATCGCGACCTCATCGCCGTCCAGATCGGGGTTGGCGGCTCGCAGCCGCTGATCAAGCGTCTCCCGGGTGCTGCGCGCGCCGCACTCCAGGCACACCACACGATCAAGTGTGCCGTGCAGCTCAACGACGTCGCGGGCGCCGGCGGCCTGATGGAGCCCGTCGACGTTCTGGGTGATGATCGCGCCCAGCACACCCGCCTGCTGCAGCGCGCTCACGGCTTGGTGCCCGGCGTTGGGCTGCGCGGCTGCGATTCGCCGCCAGCCGATATGAGCGCGGGCCCAGTAGCGCTGACGGGCGGCCGGTGAGCCGCGGAACTCGGCGATCGTCATCGGCAGGCGGGCATGGAGCACGCCGCTGGGACCGCGATAGTCCGGGATTCCCGACTCGGTCGACAGGCCGGCACCCGACAGCGCGCACACGCCGCCGCGACCGATCAGCTCACCGAGCCGGTCTGCGGCAACGCCGTCCATCGGCTCAGTATGCCCACGTCGCACCCGCGGGCCCGCGAGTGCGTGGGCTCCGAGCAACCGAGCCCCCGTGCCAGCTGGATCCGCACAAGTGCGCGCCCGCAGAGCACCGCGGCCATGCCGCAGCGTCCCGGTCTGGCGTCCTGACCCCATCAGCCTCCCGAAATCAGAAGCAGCCGCGCGCTCGCCACCTCGCTGAAGCTGCTGAAGTCCACCGCCCGCAGGTCAGCCGGGACACGCCCATGCGTGACGAACACAATCGTGCGGGTCGGCCTCGTCCGAGACGCGCTCCTCGCCGGTTGCAGGGCCCAGGGTCAGGTGAGCGCAGCAGACGCTCTGCTTAGGCAGAGCGTCTGCCGGATGCCCCTGAGCGTGAGGCAGCAGGCTGTTGATCCCGGCGAGTTGATCGTCGCCATAGGTATGACACCGGCGCTCGTCGAGCCGGTCATTGCTCCCGCGGCTGAGCGCCCGTCAGGTCCAACCTGCGGCGCGCGACCGGAGTCCGCTGGAAGGAAGTGCTCCGCCTCGCTCGGAGAGCGATCCCGCACACCGGCGCCAGGCCTTCCGGAGGCCGGCGGACGTGTGAGCCAAGGTTCTATGTGCGTCTCGACCAGCCAAGCCGGATCGTATGCACCGCTTAGCGACTCTGCAGGACCGTCAGCGCATATCGTGGCGGTTGTGCCGAATCTCTTTGATCTGATTGAACGCACAGACGACTCCCCGGCTCGGCCGGCCGAGGACAGCTACTCGTTCCTAAATCGCGCCGCTGGTCCGGTATGGGAGCGTCAGCGAGAGCTTCTTAATGGGTGGTACCTGGTACCAGGTTTTCCCAGATGAGAACGATGACTTGCGCCGCCGCTTTCAGGAGACTGAGCCTCGGCAGCATTACGCCGCGTGGTGGGAGCTCTACGTCCACGGTTTGCTTCGCGCATTGGGTTTCGAGGTCACCTTTCATCCGCCAGTCCCGGGGACGGATGGTCGACCGGATTTCCTTGCCGAACGTCGCGGCAGCGCCTTCTACGTTGAGGCAGCCACGGTCTTCTCCGGCATCGTCTCTCCTTCCCGACAATCACGCGCTCTGGTCGACATCGAGGATACGATCGCGCGACTCGACTCCTCGGTGTTCTGGCCCTCCCTACGCGTTGATCGTGTTGGGGGCTCAATGCCAGCCAAGCGTTCGATCCGTCACGCGATCACCAATTGGACAGCCCACCTGGATCCTGACGAAGTGGCTTCGGCCGACCTCACCGACGAAAGCGCATGGGCGCAATTTCAATTCGGCGACTGGGTTATCTCTCTTCGTCCAGGAGTCTGGCAGCCAAGGTTCCGTGGCTGTCCGCAGAATCGATTCATTGGAATGCGCACCGGCATCGGCGGTTTTCTGCACGACGTTCCCAAACTGCGCAACGCGATGACTCATGACTCGCAAGGGCAAGCGTTACGGAGCCCCCGACAAGCCGCTAGTCGTTGCGGTTCTCGCGACCAACGGCTTTGTAGGCGATCGCGAAGTCGAGGACACTCTCTTCGGGAGTCAGCCAGTGCAGCTTGAGATCGCAACGGGCGCGTCTCGGATCACGCGTAACCCGGACGGCGTCTGGATCAGCAAGCGAGGTGCCGCGCGAAAGCGCATATCTGGAGTCGTCGTCGGCTCCGGGATCCTTCCGCACACCGTCGCGAGGAACTTGCCCACCCTCTGGCACCACTTTGATCCCACATACGAACTCTCGGTCGATCTTCCGTTTCGAAGCGTTCACGTTGTTGTTTGTTGACGAGACCCTGGATATCAGGGACGCGGCGATGGAGGCATCGGACCTCTTCGGCCTGCCGGTTGACTGGCCGGGGCCAGAACCGCCTTTCGAGCCGTGCCGGCATCGGCCCCAGGACCATGCGCCAGCGCAGGTCGCGCGAAGCTCAGTATCGATAGAAGCAGCGTGACCAAAAAGTGAATTCATCAAAGGGCAGCGCGGCAGACAAGCGGCGAGCACATAGGCTGGATGTTGTGCTGCTGAGCCCCATCGAGCAACATCACGCGCAGCCCGTCATATGAGCTCAGTGCCCGTTCCCCATGGGCCCGGTGCAGGCGTCGACCTTAACTTCGCGAGCGTCTACTGGACGCATGAAGAGCTCTTCGGCGCGCGCATGACGGCGCGAACTTGTGGGCCTACTGCGGCAGCTCGCCGTTGAGGACTGCGTCGAAGTCCTCGCGCGAATGTCGTGCCTCGTAGACACTGTAGTCGCGGGCGATCTCAGTGATCAGATGGCGATCATCGACCTCCTGGGATTCGGCTCCGAATTCCGTGAGCAGCTCGTAGCGCGCATCGCCCCAAGGGAAGGTCCGCAACGGACGCTCTTCTTCACCCAGCAGGTCAACCACCTGATGCGTCTGCGTTGCTTATTGCGACCGACGTCCTCGCGATCATTTCGATGACAACAAGCAAGCTGAACTGTTCGTACGCGCGCTCTTCGGCGTGACTGATCTGTTCCGTACCGAGCTCTCGGGCCAGGGTGTCGACGCTCAGATCCAGTTCATAGTTCGCCAGCTCGGCTTGATAGGTCGAGCGGACACGCTGACGGTCTTCAGCCGCTACTACGAACTGCTTGTGCGGTTGTGGCCGCAGGTAATCGATACGAAAACCGGGTTCGATCCCGGGACCGTATTCCAGGAGCACACAGGGCTGTCGATCGAGCACTACTTCACGATCGGCTTGACAAGTTCCGGGCTTCGGGGTGTACTCGCGGTTCCTCAGCTACGGCATGCAACGGGCAGGGCCCGAGGACTTTGCTCTGGTTCCGAGTTCGTACTTCGAGAACAGGATCCTCGCGGACGGGGAGTGGCGCGGGTTCCTCGATTTGGTGACATCAACCCCCGATGAGCTCCGACAGGCATCGGAGGGCGAGGCGGCGGAATACGGCGAGACGCTGTACCGGTCGCACTCCTTTGACAAAACGCCCTTGATCGACCTCAGCGACGGCAGGATCGTGCCAGCAGGTTTTGCCGGAC
>JBEKRJ010000550.1:0-4071 GCA_049518835.1 Solirubrobacteraceae bacterium | reverse complement strand
CTGGCCGTCGAGGCGGAGCTGGGGTTCGTCTCCAAGGACGACATCGAGCGCTACGGGATCGCCGAGTTCAACGCACGCTGCCGCGAGACCGTGCTCAGCCACGTCGAGGACTGGAACAAGCTGACCGAGCGGATCGGCTTTTGGATCGACCTCGACGACGCCTACCGGACGCTCGATCCGAGCTACATCGAGTCGGTGTGGTGGGCGCTGAAGACGATCCACGCCAACGGCCTGCTGTACGAGAAGCTCAAGGTCGTCCCCTACTGCCCGCGCGACGGCACGTCGCTGTCCAGCCACGAGCTCGGCCAGCCGGACGTCTATCAGGACGTGCTCGATCCGTCGGTCTACGTCCGCCTTCCCGTCCGCGCTGCGCGCGGGCCGGCGCAGGCCGGCGACGAGCTGCTGGTGTGGACGACGACGCCGTGGACGCTGGTGTCAAACGCGGCGGTGGCCGTCGATCCCGAGCTCGCGTACGTGCGGGCAAGCAGCGACGGACACGTCTTCATCGTCGCGCAGGCGCTGGTGGAGCGCGTGCTCGGCGCCGGCGCGACGGTGCTGGGCAGCTTCCCCGGGCGCGAGCTGGAGGGGGTGCGCTACGAGCCGCCGTTTGCGTTCATCGCCGGCGAGGAGTACGGGCCGCGGGGGCACACGGTGTTGCTGGGGGATTTCGTCACCGCGCAGGACGGCACCGGGCTGGTGCACACCGCGATCGCGTTCGGCGAGGACGACTTCCGGCTCGGCGAGCAGTACGGACTGAACGTCGTCAACCCGGTCAGGCTCGACGGCACCTACGACGAGCGCATCGGGCCGTACGCCGGCCGATGGGTCAAGGACGCCGACGCGGACCTGATCGAGGACCTGCGCGTGCGCGGCCGGCTGCTGCGCGCCGAGACTTACGAGCACGCCTATCCGCACTGCTGGCGCTGCGGGACGCCGCTGCTGTACTACGCCAAGCCGTCGTGGTACATCGCCACCAGCCAGATCAAGGATCGGCTGCTGGCCGCCAACGAGACGATCAACTGGCATCCGGGACGCGTCAAGCACGGCCGCTTCGGCAAGTGGCTGGAGGGCAACGTCGACTGGGCGCTGTCGCGCGAGCGCTACTGGGGCACGCCGCTGCCGGTGTGGCGCTGCGCCGACGACCACCAGCGCGCGGTCGGGTCGCTCGCGGAGCTGCACGAGCTCTCCGGCGTGCTGCTGACCGACCCGCACCGCCCGTATGTCGACGAGGTGGCGTTCCCCTGCGAGCAGTGCGGTGAGCCGATGCGCCGCGTGCCCGAGGTGATCGACGTGTGGTTTGACTCGGGCTCGATGCCGTTCGCGCAGTTTCACGCCCCGCACGAGCACCTCGAGCACTTCGAGCAGCGCTTCCCGGCCGACTTCATCTGCGAGGCGTTGGATCAGACGCGCGGGTGGTTTTACTCGCTGCTGGCCGTCTCGACGCTGCTGTTCGATCGCTCCTCATATCGCAACGTGGTGTGCCTCGGGTTGATCCAGGACGAGGACGGGCGCAAGATGTCCAAGTCGCTGGGCAACACGGTCGCGCCCTGGGACGTGATCGACCGCTACGGCGCCGACGCGTTTCGCTGGTACTTCTTCACCTCGAAGTATCCGTGGGACGCGTACCGGTTCTCGCTCGAGACGATCGGCGAGGCCGTCCGGCAGTTCCTGCTGCAGCTGTGGAACACGTACGGCTTCTACGTGCTGTACGCGAACGCCAACGGGCTGGCGCCGAGCGCGCTGGCGCAGGCCGGCGCAACCGAGCTGGACCGCTGGGCGCTGTCGCGGCTGCAGACGACGGTCGCCACCGTGCGCGAGCGGCTGGACGAGTTCGACGCGACCAGCGCCGGGCGCACGCTCGCGGAGTTCGTCGGCGACCTCTCCAACTGGTACGTGCGACGCTCGCGGCGGCGCTTCTGGGACGGCGAGCCGGCCGCGTTCGCGACCCTGCGCGAGTGCCTGCTGACGGTCGCAAAGCTGCTCGCGCCGTTCTGCCCGTTTCTCGCCGACGAGATCTACGACAACCTCGACGGCGCCGAGCCCAGCGTGCACCTGTGCTCGTTTCCGAGCGCGGGCGCGCGCGACGAGCCGCTCGAGCAGGCGATGACGGTCGCGCGCGAGACGGTCCGCCTCGGGCTCGCGGCGCGCGGGCAGGCGAAGCTCAAGGTCCGCCAGCCGCTGCGGGCCGCGATCGTGGTCGCGACGGGCGCCGAGCGCGAGGCGATCGAGCGGTTGGTCGCGCTCGTGCGCGAGGAGCTCAACGTGCACGAGCTGCGGTTCGTGTCAGAGGCCGACGAGCTCGGGCAGGTCGAGGTCAAGCCCAACTACCGCAGCCTCGGGCCCCGGTTCGGCAAGCAGATGCCGCTGGTGGCCGCCGCCGTCAAGGCGCTGCACCCGGCCGGCGTGGCGCTGGCGCTGCGCGAGCAGCGCCCGGTCGCGATCTCGATCGCCGGCCAGGACCATGAGCTGTCAGACGCCGACCTGCTCGTCACGATGAAGCCGCTCGAGGGCTACCAGGTCGAGCGCGAGGGCTCGCACGCCGTCGCGCTCGAGCTCGGCATCGACGCCGAGCTGCGCCGGGAGGGCTGGGCGCGCGACATCGTCCGCGCGGTGCAGAACGCCCGCCAGGCCGCAGCGCTCGAGGTGACCGACAGAATCCTG
Organism: Solirubrobacteraceae bacterium; assembly: GCA_049518835.1. Lineage (GTDB taxonomy): Bacteria > Actinomycetota > Thermoleophilia > Solirubrobacterales > Solirubrobacteraceae > Palsa-465. The sequence goes on along the minus strand of JBEKRJ010000550.1, from coordinate 1,410 downwards.
CTGACGCTCGACGGCGACCCGGAGCTGCTCGACGCGTCGCGCACGCACGAGCCCTACATCGCCGGCGAAACGCTCGCGACCCAGGTCAGCTACGAACGGCTCGACGGGATCGAGCCGCTGCTGATCGAGGGCCGCGAGCTGCGGATCGCGGTCGCGCTGGCCTAGACCGCCCTGCTCCGGGCGGCCCGGGGCGCGCGGCGGGCGAGCCCAGCCGGGCCGCCTACGCGAGCGCCGGCTCGAGCTCCTTCACGAGCTTGGCCTTCGGATACGCGCCGACGACGGTCTTGGCCGGCTGCCCGTTGCGGAACAGGATCAGCGTCGGAATCGACAGCACGTTGAAAGCGACCGCGGTGTTCTGGTTCTCGTCGATGTTGAGCTTGACGACCTTCAGCTCCTCGGCCCGCTCCTTGGCGATCTCCTCGACGACCGGGGCGACCATCCGGCACGGCCCGCACCACGGCGCCCAGAAGTCGACCAGCACCGGCAGGTCGGACTCGATGACCTCGGCCTGGAAGTTGTCGTCGGTGACGTCGGCGATGGTGGCTGCCATGGATGCTCCTTCAAAAATCGGGACCGGGAGTAATACTTCACAAAGTATAGCGGGCGACCCGCTCACCACTGCGCTGGACTAGCCTACGTGGCCAGCGATGGCGGAGCCAACCAATACCGAGATCGCCCAGGCGCTGGACGAGCTCGGCGACCTGTACGAGCTCGACGGCGCGATCGTGCACCGGGTCGTCGCGTACCGCAACGCCGCGAAGGCGATCCGCGACGCGCCGGTGTCGATCACCGCGCTCGCCCGCGAGCGCCGCGCGACCGAAATGCCGGGGATCGGCGCGATCATCCAGGAGAAGGTGCTGGCGCTCGCCGACGACGGCGTGATTCCGGCCGCGGCCAAGCTGCGCGCGAAGTTTCCGCCCGGCCTGCTCGAGATCACCCAGCTGCCGGGGCTTGGCCCCAAGCGCGCGCGCCGGCTGTTCGAGGAGCTGCAGATCGACTCGCCGGAGAAGCTGCGTTTCGCGGCCGAACGCCAGCAGATCCGCAAGCTCAAGGGCTTCGGGCCAAAGGCCGAGCAGACGATCCTCGCGGCGCTGGCGGCGAGCGCCACCGCCACCGGCGCCCGCGCGCGGGTGGTCCTGGACCGCGCGCTCGCGGTCGGCGAGCAGCTGATCGCGGCGCTGCAGGCCGATCCCGCCGCGGGGCGGGTGGCGCTCGCCGGGTCGGCACGGCGAATGACCGACACCGTCAAGGACCTCGACGTGATCGCGACCGCAGCCGAGCCGCTCGCGCTCGCGCGGGCGGCCGCGGCGCTGGCGCTGGTCGAGGCGGCCGGGACTGCGAGCGCGGCCGGCGTGCGGCTGCGCACGCATACCGGCCTGCCGGTCGACCTGCGGATCGTCGCGCCCGACC
>JBEKRJ010000549.1:0-4084 GCA_049518835.1 Solirubrobacteraceae bacterium | reverse complement strand
CGCTCAGCTCGGCCTACTTGACCGCGAGCATGCGCCATGCGTCGATGTGATCGTCGGAGGGCTATATGCTCCGAGGGTAAGGGCAACGTCGCCTTTCACCTCGCTCCGGAATACGACCTCCTGATCAGGGTTGGCGGGCCCAACGCGGCACACAAGGTGTACCTAGCCTCCGGCGAGGTGTTCACGCACTTCAGCCTGCCATCCGGTACCCAGGCAGGCCAAGCGAAGCTCGCGATCGGACCCGGCGCGGTGGTCTATCCGGCGGAGCTGCGGTCCGAGATCGCGCGCTGCGACGTGAGCAGCGAGCGCCTCTCGATCGACCCGCACGTGATGATCGTCGAGGAATCCGACAAGGAGCGGAGCTTGAGGCGGAGCAGCTCGCGGAGCGGATTGGATCGACCGCTTCGGGCACTGGCAGCGCGACTGCGCGACGAATCATGCGCGGCGACGGCGTCCGGCTCGCTCGCGACGTTCCGCAGCTTCACCCGTACATCCGCCCGACGCTGGACATCCTCGAGCGCGCGTACGCCGCCGGACAGCGAATCATGTTGGAGGGCACTCAAGGAAGCGGGCTGTCGTTGCACCACGGGCCGTATCCGAGGTCACCTCCCGGGATACGAACGTCGCAGGGTGCCTCGCGGAGGCCGGGATCGCGCCGGCCCGCGTCCGCAAGGTCGTGGTGGTCGTACGCACATACCCGATCAGGGTTGGTGGCGCGTCTGGGCCGATGACCACCGAGTTGACATGGGAGGAGATCGAGCGCCGCTCCGGTCTGATCGGGCTCGCGAACAAAGAGCACACCTCAAAGACCAACAAGCTGCGACGAGTTGGCGAACCGGAATGGGACCTCCTGCGCCGCGCTGCGGTCCTGAACGCCCCCACCGACATCGCGCTCACGTTCGCGGACTACCTCAGCGCCAAGAATGGGGAGGCGTGACGGTTCGAGCAGCTATCCGACGAGACGATCCGGTTCATCGACGAGATCGAGCGAGTCACAGGAGCGCGCGTCTCCTTGATCGCCACCGGCTTCATGCCGCGTCGCGGGATCATCGACCGCCGCCAGTGGTGACGGCTCCACGGACGCTTACGGCGGCATACATCTCGCGCCGCTGGCCCCGCCTATACCACATGGCGGCGGCTGACTCATGGCGCTCGATCGAAGAGCATGGACTGCTGTCGACCAGCGCGCTCCTAGACCTGTTCGAGATCACCGGAGTCCAAAGGGAGGTAATCGAGTGTGCCCGACGACGGGAGTCAATTGCGATCCACCATCCGATCCACGGAACCGCGCGGATCCGCGATAACAAGCCAATCAACGAGACCGTCCTGCGACGCACGCTGGTCGGGATGACCGAGCCGGAGTGGTACCGGACGCTCAACGGGCGCGTCTTCTTCTGGCTCTCCACCGAGCGGCTGAACCGGCTTCGGAACGCGCCACCCTACCGCGACCGCAAGCACGACATCCTCACGCTTGACACGGCCCGCCTGCTCGAGGCGCTCGGCTCAATCGTCGAGCTGGCCCACCTGAACACCGGCGCCGTTCATCCGGGCGCCACGTATACCCGCGGGGCGGGCACCTTCCAGTCGATAGTCACGTATCCATGGCAGGACCGGCTCGCCGTCTCCCCGAGCGAACCGATCGTAGAGCTGACGGTCCCCTACGCGGTGGCAGCGGCCGAGCGATTCGTCGTCGACATCACCACCCGGTGATCCTTCACTGCGTCGCGCACGGGACAGAGTCCGCTACGGAGACGACAGCGTCGGGTCACGTCGAGCTCAGCCCGGCGGTTATGCGCGCGACGATCTCGCCCGGCGGCTCGTGCTCCCACGCCCGCAGGACGGTCCAGCCGGCCGCGCGCAAGGCGGCATCGTTGGCCGCGTCACGCTTCGCGTTGCGCTCGAGCTTCGGGACCCAGTAGCCGACGTTGTCGGCCGGAGTCGAGCCGTGAGTTGGCAGCAGTGCCAAAAGCAGCCATCTACGAAAACCGCGAGCTTGCGCTTGGTGAAGACGATGTCTGGTCGCGCGACGCAGCCCGAGAGCCGGATCGGATGATCCACCCGGTATCGGAGGCCACGCCGGTGCAGAGCCGATCGCACCGCAACCTCGGGCTTTGTGTCGCGTCGGCGGTTCCCTCGCATCCGGACCGAAACGCCGACATCCGTCGCTGGGGGGTAGTCGAGGCTGGGCACGCGTCAGAGCACTCAGTAGTCAGCAGCGCCTATCGGCATGAAGCGAGGCTGCCAGGTGCGATGGCCTCATACGAGGGTGAGCTGTTCATCGGCACTCGAGTCTTCTGGCATCGGCGCATCCGGGAGCACGTACACCGTCGTCGCGACGTGACGGTCCGCAACCTCAGCGAGCACCAGATCCCGGACGCCCGGCCAGGGAGTTCCGCCCTGCCCGGTGCCGATCAATGGCATGTGAACGCTCGCGCGATACTCGCACGCCATAGCTGCGACGGACTCCAGGCACCGACGAAGCGCCCCCAAGCGCAGCCGCGGTCGCGTCGCCTCGCCATAGCCGGCCTGTGCGACCATGCTCGCGATCCATCTTCCGGGGCCCACCTCCGTAGCGTGGACTGTCCCCAGGCGACGATGTTCGACTGAGGCCCACTCGACGTATCGGTCGCCAGTGTCCGGGAAGCGCTGGAGAAGGTCGCGAACGAACCCCCGTCCTCCCCCAGCGCCGTGCGCGATCGTTCACGATGTGCGCGATGATCACGGGCCCGTCGCCCCGCGGCTGCGTCGCGTCTCCCCTGACGTAGCGCAAACCGGAGTCGCGCTTGCCCTCGTCAACCGCAGGCTCAAGCAGCCCGACAAGTCGCGGCAACGCGTCGCCTGGGTATGGCGGAACCCCGACCGCCTGGACCATCATCTCCTCGCTGGCCCAGCACTCGGTGGCGTGGTCTGCGAAGCCGACAGCGGTGCAGTGGGTGAGCACCGACTCTGGGCCGACCAGCTGGCCAGGCTTCACGCGCGGTCGCCAGACCCGCGAGCCAACGAGATAATCGATCCGGAAGCCGTCCGACCCGCCAAGGCGCGCGGCGGCGAAAACGCAAGCCGGCCGGTCAGTCGGCTTCACGACCCGACGCAGTAGTGCCTCGCTAGATACTTCAAAGCGCGCTCGCTGATCAAGGAGGTGCGCCAAGGAGAGGTCGCCCGCCTCGCGTATCGGCAACGCGCCGGCCGGCATCAGGAATTCAGCCGCTGCCACGTTGCAAAGGATCTCGAGTTGCCAGCCGTCAGAGCGATGCTGGGACTCATCGCGGTACCTGGCTCGCTGGGCGTAGTCATCGAACAGCGAGTGGCCAATCTCGTGTGCGACCGAGAAGCGCACGCGCGCTCGCCGCCGCCGCGGGTTGAACTCGATCCGCGGCTGCCCGCCAGCCGACACCAGGCGAGCATCATCGAGGTCGTGCCGGGCGACGACGTCGATCCCCAGCAGTTCGGCCAACTGGAACGTGTCGTAAGGAGGCCCCTCCCAGCCGCGCTCCATTGCGCTCAGTGCAGGTTCGCGTGCGCTCTGCTCAATGGTCGTCAGAGGATCGGCACCGGCGTGTCCGTCGATCAGCCGCCGAACCGATGGATGGGTCCAAGTGATGCTCGCCATCGGGGGCTCAGGGATCTCGCGGGAGGATCATCACCTCATCAGCTTTACACGCCAAGTGGCGGCTCGCCCACGGACCTCAAGAGCAGATTCGCGGACATTGCGATCTTTGTAGACAGCACCCAGGTCGTCTCGACCGGCAGATGCGCCGTGCTGTGGCAAGGCACCGAGTCCACGAGTCGGGCGCCGACACCGGCGGTCCGACCGCGCTCGCCGATCGACAAGCGGCGTCTGACGTCTCCGTCGGCTCGCTGTCGCGGGCCTCATCCGGCCGGCAATGAGGCGGCGGCCGCGGTGGTTCGCGGGAGCTTCGGTGCTGCCAGCGTCGCCTCCGGCGGGGGTACTCCCGATTTGGTGACGCCCTTCCGGGGCGTCACCAAGTCGTGAGTGGATGATCCCCCGGTTCAGGGATCGCTCGATCACACGATGACCGTCGGGTGGGAGGGTCGCCGACCGCGCTTAGGACCGCACCGTGAC
>JBEKRJ010000548.1:0-4088 GCA_049518835.1 Solirubrobacteraceae bacterium | reverse complement strand
GGGTGCTCGACGCGCAGGAGATCGCGTCGAGCGAGCTTCCGGTAGCGCCGGCGGGGGTCGCAACGCTTTCGATCGACCACGCCTCGCCGTTCCACTGCTCTGCGAAGGCTTGATACCGGGCGGACACCAAGAAGGTGCCGACGGCATCGCACGCGTCGCTCGAGGTGCACGTCACCGCGTCAAGCTGGCTGCTCACGGTGCCGGCGGGGTTGGGGGTGCTCTGGATCGTCCAGTTGGTGCCGTTCCAATGCACCGCCAGCGTCACGTCCTGGCCGGCGGCGTTGATGAAGCAACCGACGGCCGTGCAAGTCGTGGATCCAGCGCAGCGCACGCCACGGAGCTCGCTGTTTGCGGCTCCCTGGGGGTTGAGGGTGCTCTGAATCGACCAGCTCGTGCCGTTCCAGCCCTCGCCCAGCGTTGCGTATAGCCCGTTTGAGAAGAAGAAGCCACCGTCGGCCAAGTAGGTCGAGAAGCCGACCGTGATGCGGCAGTCGCTGCTCGACGTGCATGACGTGCCTTCGAGCTGGCTGAAGTCCGTTCCACCGCGGTTGGGGCTCGATTGCAGCGCCCACGTGGTGCCGTTCCAGCGCTCTGCCAGGCTCGCCACACCCCCCGAGTTGGGGTAGTAATTGCCGACCGCCGTGCATGCCGTCGTGGAGGGGCATGACACGCTGTTGAGGGAGCTGCCGTTCGCGCCGGCGGGGTTCTGGCTGGTCTGGACCGACCAGCCCGAGCCGTTCCACTCATCCGCCAGCGTATGGTCGGTGCCGTTGTCGTCATAGGAGAAGCCGACGGCCGTGCACGTGGTGCTCGATGGGCATGAGACGGCATTCAAGGTGGCGCCCGCCATTGCGCCGGGAGCGGGGACGGTCTGGATCGACCAGCGCGTGCCGTTCCAGCGCTCTGCCAGTGCCGTCCAGTCGCCGGCGTTGTCGCTTGCTCGCCCGACAGCGGTGCATGCAGGTCCCGCGGAGCACGACACGCCGTCAAGCAGCGTGCTCGCGGCGCCGCCGGGAGCGGGAACCGTGAGGATCGACCAGCTCGTGCCGTTCCACTGCTCCGCCAACGCCGCATAGGCTCCAGGGCTGCTCGACGAGGAGCCAACGGCGATGCATGCCGTGCTCGATGTGCATGTCACCGCCCCGAGCTGGCTGCCTGTCGCCCCACCGGCATTCGGCGTGCTCTGGATCGCCCAACTCGTCCCGTCCCACCGCTCCGCCAGCGTCGCCTGCGCGCCAGCGCTGTTGGTGAAGTAGCCGACGGCGGTGCATGTCGTGCTCGTCGGGCAGCGCACGCCGGTGAGCTGGCTGCTGGTTGCGCCGCTGGGGTTCGGCGTAGCCTGGATCGACCAACTCGTGCCGTTCCACCGCTCCGCCAGCGTCACCTGCGTTCCGGAGCTGTCGACGGCCTCGCCGACTGCCGTGCACGCGCTGCTCGTCGTGCAGTTGACCGCGCCGAGCTGTCCGTTTGCCACCTGGGGGGCCGGCGGCCGCGCAAGGCTCCACGCCGAGGCGCTCGCAACGCCGGGAACGGCAAACATGGCCGTGACGATCACCACCACCGTCGCCGCCGGAAGCCAACGTTCGAGCAGCCGCTGCTGACCAATAAGTGCACGCGCCGGACGAGGGCGCCTCGATCGCGACACCTACCGTTGCCGGCGCCGCCTCCAGATTGCGCGTTCGAACGTCGCTTCGCGACCTCCCCCTTGGAACGTTTCCGTGGCTTGCTCGCGCCCTCGCGGCAAGACCTTTGTTGCTCAAATCCAATTTACATATAACGCACCGCCCCCAGCAATCGAGTCGGAGCGCATTCTGTGCTACTACCGCACGACCTCGGTGCATTGCTTGCCAATGCTCCTTACACGCGAGTGCCCGCGACAGCTGTTACGCGACGTTGGTCATCCCGGTCAGCCCAGCGCGTACCACGGCAAGAGCCCATCGCCGAGCCCGGCGCCGGCGGGCAGCGTGATCTGTCCTGCGCGTGCGGGCAGCGGGCTTTCGGGGCCGTCGAACGCATCGAGGGTCGCCAACCCGCACGGCAGCTCGGGCGCGATCCGATGCGCGGCGTGCAATGCCGCCGCGATCCCGAGCGGACCGTCGAGGGTCGAGGCCAGGTAGACCCGGTAGCCGGCGGCCCGTGCGTGCCGCGCGGCGTCGATCGTGCGCGAGATGCCGCCGCAGCGCGAGATCTTCAAGCAGACCGCATCGCACACGCGCGTGTCGAGCGCCCCGGGTGTCGCGCTGCTCTCGTCGATCGCGATCGGAACCGCGGTTCGGGCCGCCACCACGGCGATGGCGGCCAACGCAGCCACCGGCTGCTCGCACAGCTCCAGGCCGGCGGGGGCGAATGCGCTCAGTGCCGCGACTGCTTCGGTCACTGACCAGGCGCCGTTTGCGTCCAGGCGGATCGCCATCGCTGGACCCGCGGCGGCGCGCACCGCCGCCAGACGTCCTGCGTCGTCGCCGATCCCGACCTTCAGCTTGACGGTTCGAAAGCCGGCGGCGCTTGCGCTAGCCGCCGCGCGGGCGGCGCCGGACCGGTCCGCCGCCGCGATCGTCGCGTTGACCTCGACCGCCGGCGCGCCATCGCCAGCCGGCGTCCCCCCGCCGAGCAGCCGCCACACGGGCAGCCCCGTGCGCCGGCCGGCCAGGTCCCACAGCGCGAGGTCGATCGCGGCGAGTGCCTGTGCCGGGATTGCGCGCGCTGCGCAGGCGGCGAGTATTTCCGTGCGCGGCCGGTCATCGGCGTCCGCCAGCAGCGGCGCGCAATCGTCAAGCGCGGCGCGGACGTCGTCGAGGCTGACGCCGTCGTAGCCGGGCAGCGGCGCCGCCTCGCCGCTGCCGACGACGCCTCGTGCGTCCTGCAGTTCGAGCAGTAGCAGCTCGCGTGCGGTGACCGAGCCGGCGCCCGAGACGAACGCGCCTCGCAGACGCGCGCCGACGACGGTGAGCCGGACCTTCACCTGCTCAGCAGCAGGCCCGCCGCCAGCAGCATGCAGAACGCGAGCTGCAGGATCCCCATCTGCGCGAGCGCCTCGTTGAGCGACGGGCCGTCGGTTCGATTTCGGACTGCGCGCACGATCGGCGTCGCGACCGGCAGCGTCAGCCACGCGAGCAGCAGCCACGGCTTCAGCGGGCCGAACAGCCACGTCACGGGCGCGAGGACGTATGCCCCGTAGACGATGATCGCCAGCAACAGGCGTGTGCGCCGGCGCCCGAGGCGGACGGCGAGCGTGCGCTTGTTCGCGCGGCGGTCGCTGTCGATGTCACGGACGTTGTTGACGACCAGGATCGCCGCGGCGAGCAGCCCGACCGGCACCGCGAGCGCGAACGCCTCCCAGCGCAGATGCTTGACCTGGACGAAGTATGAGCCGGCGACGGCGACGATCCCGAAGAACAGGAACACGAACACTTCGCCGAACCCCTCGTAGCCGTACGGCCGCGGGCCGCCGGTGTACAGCACGCCGGCGAGGATCGATGCCGCTCCGACCAGCAGCAGCATCCAGCCGGCGACAACGATCAGATACACGCCGGCGAGCACCGCGATCCCGAACGAGACGTAGGTCGCGACCAGCACGCGCTTGGGCGGCACCAGGCCGCCGGCGGTCACGCGCACGGGGCCGAGGCGGTCCTCGGCGTCGGCGCCGCGACGGGCGTCGGAGTAGTCGTTGGACAGGTTCGTGCCGACCTGGATGAAGATCGCCCCGACGAGCGCCGCGAGGAACCGCAGCGGATGGAACACGTGCACATAGCCGGCCAGCGCGGTCCCGACCAGCACCGGCGCGACCGCCGCCGGGAGCGTGCGCACCCGCGCAGCCGCGAGCCAGATCCGGGCGCCGCTGGGGACGGTGGTGGGGGGGCGGTCCCGGTCCCGGCGAGGGCGGTTCATCGTCGATGCCATCTGCCCGTTGCGCTGCGGCGGCGCGCTTGGCCCCGGGCGGGGCGGTGGACCTTTGCTGGCATCCCTCAGGGCCGCCGCGGGAACTGGGCGAAGTCCGGCGGCCGTCGCTGTAGGAACGCGTCACGTCCTTCCTGCGCTTCGTCGCTCATGTAGAAGAGCAGGTTCGTGTCGTGTGCGAGCTGCTGGAT
>JBEKRJ010000547.1:0-4088 GCA_049518835.1 Solirubrobacteraceae bacterium | reverse complement strand
GGCTTGGTTATGGTCCTTGGCACGAACGCATCTCACCGGTGTTAATGACACAGAAAGCTATGGTAGTCAGAATTCTGACTCGCGACTTGCCAGCGGGCCGGTTTTCATAGGAACGGCAAGGAGGCGCCCGACGCAGCTTAAGGGCGGGGCTTGCGCTTTTCGCTTAGCCGGCCCCGGTTGGAGGCTCGCACTGAATGATCCCGGTGTTCGCAAACAGCGCCACCTCACCTCATGCCGGTGCCCGTGACGGAGACATGAGCCGGAATGGTGGGGTTTAGTTAAGGTTGCCTTCCCCGCAGGTTTGTGGTTGGGTTTGCGCACCGGGGCTGGATTCTCGGGGAGATAACGAAGGGGCCAAGCGGTCTTGTGATGGGGGTTTAGGTGTCATGCCGAGACGGTTAGTCGTGTGCCGCGATGGGACGTGGAACGAACCGGATCAGCGCCGCGGGGGAAAGGGCGAGGCCGTTCCGACCAATGTCGCGAAGCTCGCGTTAGGTGTTCTCACCCGCGGGCCCTCGAGTCAGCTGATGTACTACGAGCCCGGGGTCGGGACCGCTCCCGACGACCACATCGTCGGCGGCGTGTTTGGCTACGGCTTGTCACGCAACGTGTGCAATGCCTACCGGTTTCTGGCTCATAGCTTCGAGTCGGGCGACCAGCTGTACCTGTTCGGTTTCCGCCGCGGCGCCTACACGGCGCGAAGCCTGGCGGGATTGATCCGCAATTGCGGGATCCTACGTCGCGAGTGTGCAGACCAGGTCGACGAGGCGTTTGCGCTTTATCGGGACCGGACCTCGCGGACGCACCCGCGCGCGCTCGCCTCGCAGATCTTCCGCGAGATGTACGCGCACCCTGACGACGAGATCCATTTCATCGGCGTCTGGGACACCGTCGGGGCGCTCGGCATTCCCACGGAGCTTCCCGGATGGAGATGGCTCTCGGAGCGGGTCCACGGCTGGGAAAGGCTGTGGGGCTTTCATGGCATCCAATTGAGCAGTCACGTCCGCTTCGCCTATCACGCGCTCGCGATCGACGAGACTCGTGAGCCATTCAAGCCGACGATGTGGACCCGGGACGACGCCGCGGACGGGCAGACGCTCGAGCAGGTCTGGTTCGCCGGCGTTCACACGGAAGTCGGGGGCGGCGCAGAAGATGCATCGCTTTCAGACATCGCACTCCTGTGGATGGTTGAGAAAGCACAGGCATGCGGTCTTGAGGTCAAGCCCAGCCGGCTTGCGCCGCGCGCGCCTGACGGCGCGGGCGAGCCGATCGATCCCAAGTACGACGGCCCGATCGTCGACTTGCGTAAGGGGGTCTGGAAAGCCGCACGCCTACCACCGACTCACCCAACCGGCCGTGCAGTCAGCGCCGGCCCAGTCCGTGGCCTCGAGCGCCGCGCGGCGCCTGCACCACGGGATCGGCCGCTACTCGCCTCCGGGACTCCAAGGCTACCTGGACAGCCGGCCGCTGACGGCGGTCGTCGAGCAGTCGCCCACGCCCCAGCCGGTTGGCTGACGACGCGGTAGAGCGATGAGCTCGGAGCAGACCAGCGCCAACCCCGACGGCGCTTCCGCGGCGCCGGCGGCCGAGACCCCTACGTCATCGACGGCGCCGTCCGCATCCGCGCCGGCGCTGGCCTCGACAGCCTCGGTCACCACAGCATTCAGCGTGGGCTGGCTCTTGGCCGAGCTTGCCCGGGAGGCCGGGGCGCGGCCCGCAGACCGCCGCCCCGAGGGCTCGCTGAGCAGCGCGACCCTACACGGGTCCTCGGCGTCGATGCTGGCGGCGGCGCCACCGGCGAAGGTCAGGGTGCGCCAGATCCAGGCCAAGCTCTCCCGGCTGAAGGCCGACCTCGACCAGGCCGGCGTCCCGGCGCAGGACGCGACCGCGCTCGACGCCAAGGTTGACGCACTGCTCGCCGAGGTCGATGGCGGCAGCGCCCGAGGCGCGCCGAACGGACGAGTGGGCGCGGCCACCCTGGTCGGCGAGATCACCCAGGACACACTCGCCAACCTGACCGCGGCCTCGACCCGGCTGGGTCGCGCATTCGGCCTCGGCTATGACCTGGCTAACACGTGCACTCTGCCGAAGGAGGCAACCGGAGATGATCTGGCGCGGCAGTTCGGCACGCGGGTAGTCGACGTGCAGGAAGCGCTGGCCGATCTAGCCTCCTCACTTCCTGCGCACGCTGGGCGCTCGGTCAGCCTGTCGCTGGCCCAGTGGGAGTACTGGGCCTCGGATCCCAAGCTGAGCAAGCACCCGGTCAAGTGGCCGCAGGAGGGAGTCGAGGACGCATTGGCGCGCCAGGGGCAGGTGTGGCGCTCTGTTCTGTCGGGCGAGAAGCTTGGCAAGGACATGCTCGCGACCACCGACTACTTCGGCGCGCTGCGGACGCTCGTTAGCCGCTTCCTAAAGCGTCCATGGGTGTGGATGCTTCTGTTCGCCGCCGTCGCCGCGCTTGGCGGAGGGTTGTACCTGTTCATCGCGCAGCACGGGACGCTGGTCAGAATCGCCGGAGCGTTCCTCTCGGCACTGGGGGCCGTGGGCATTAGCACCGCCACGCTGAAGCGGGCGCTCTCGGACGTCGCCAAGGAGATCGAGACGCAGGTGTGGGACGCCGAGCTCGACTACGCCATCGCCGATGCGGTAACCGTGCCCCCGGGGGACTGGCGAATCACGCTCAAGAAGATCGACCTGCCGCCGCCCCGCGGGCTCGATCCGAACATCGCAGCCAATGCCCGGACCGTGCACCGGATCAGCCAAGCCATCATCGGCAAACGCTCGAAGCTGTCGAAGCGCTGGCAGGTCCAGAAGTACCTACACGAGAAGGGCACGTACGAGACCCTCGACGGGGTCATCACGGCCAAGGGCAAAACTGACCTCGGCCGCCGCATGAAGATCGCCAAGAACCTGATCAAGCGCGATACTCTCGGCCACGAGCCGGAGCGCGTAGCCGCGGGCGCGCCCGGACGGATCGTGTCCGGCCACCGGGCCTCGCCGGACAAGCTGAGCGCGTTCGTGTGGACGTTCCGCCACGGCCGCGCCCACGACATCAAGGAGTACGACGACTACAACGCGGCGCGCGCGGCCGCGCGGCTACCTCACGACGCATCCAAGGACGACAGTCCAGTGCTCGACATCGACGCCGGCCCCACGCCGCCTCCGATCCGCCACGCCACCGATCGCCGCAAGCTCCGTCGTGCCGAGGCGGAGGTGCGCAAGCGGCTCACCCCCGCACACCAAAAGCTGGCTCTCCAGTCGAGTTCCCCTATCGACCGCCTCGCGCTCCGGGCCCGGCGAGGCAAGGGCAGTCCCGACGTGTTCATACCCCGCGACCCCTACCTTAGCCTGGTCCAGAACGCACTCGAGCGCCGGATGAAGTTCCGTCAGGCGAGCGAGCCTCCGGCCGGCGCCGGCTCGGCCGATCGACAGGCGGCTGACGGAACCAGCGTCGCTCTGGGCGACCAGCTGTTCGACAAGTTCGGCCCCGACGACTTCGGCTGGATGGAGACGGTCGTCGAGGCGGGGCTGACCGCACTCGCGGGCGACAAGCACCCGTTCGGCACCAAGCCCACCGACCAGAAACTCGGAGAGCAGGCTCGCCTTGTTCTGCTTGCGGACTGGGGCACCGGCACGCCGCGAGCGCTCAAGATCGCGGAGCTGGCCCGCCAGCGCCTCGAGCAGGCCGAGGGGCCAGAGTGCCATCTCGTCCATCTGGGAGACGTGTACTACTGCGGACTACCGGGCGAGTACCGCTCGCGGTTCCTGGACCGCTGGCCGGGGAGTGAAGAGCACGCTCCGAATGGCCCGGTGACGTCCTGGAACCTGAACGGCAACCACGATATGTACTCGGGCGGCCAAGGCTACTTCGACGTGATCAGCCATCCACCGTTCGCCCAGCAGGCCGGCACGAGCTGCTTTCGCCTCTGGAACGACCACTGGCAGTTCATCGCGCTCGACACCGCGTACGCCGACAACGACCTGTACGAGGCCCAGCTCCCATGGCTCGAGCGCTGGGTCGACGAGTTCCGCGCCGGCGCTCAGTCGCGCCGTACCGTGCTCCTGAGCCACCATCAGCTTGGAAGCAC
>JBEKRJ010000546.1:0-4093 GCA_049518835.1 Solirubrobacteraceae bacterium | reverse complement strand
GCCGCCGAGTTGCCCGACGGGAGCGGTGAGTCCTCGAGGTCCTTGCGCCTCGCCGGCAGCTGCTGCTGATCGGCGCCGGTGGTGAAGAAGCCGCCGCGCTCGGGGTCCTCGAAGCGCTGCACGAGCGCGTCGGCGAGGATCATCGCCTCGCCGTACCAGCGCGGGTCAAAGGTCGCCTCGTACAGCGTGATCAGCGCCTCGAGCAGGAACGCGTGGTCGTCGAGGTACGCGCCGATCCGCCCCTCGCCGTCCTTCCAGGTGCGCAGCAGGCGGCCGTCGTCGTCGCGCAGCTGCGCGAGCACGAACGACGCGCACTGCGCCGCGGCGTCCAAGTACGACGCGCGTTCGAGCACCGCGCCGGCCTCGGCAAGCGCCGAGATCATCAGCGCGTTCCACGACGTCAGGCGCTTGTCGTCGAGCCCCGGGCGCACCCGCTGCGCGCGGGCGCCGTACAGCAGGCAGCGGATCTCGGGCAGCCGCTCGGGCTCGCGCCCGCGGCCCTCGAGCACATTGGCCCCGTGCTCGAAGTTGCCCCGCTCGGTGGCGCCGAAGTACGCGATCGCGTCGTCGGCGAGCCCCGCCGGCGCGAGCACCTCGCGCAGCTGCGCGAGCGTCCACACGTAGAACTTGCCCTCGACGCCCTCGGAGTCGGCGTCGAGCGCCGCGTAGAAGCCGCCCTCGGGGCCGCGCATCTCACGCAGCGCCCAGTCGAGCGTCTCGCAGCAGACGCGCTTGAAGCGCTCCTGGCCCGACACCTGCCAGCCGTGCAGGTACGCGCGCGCAAGCAGCGCGTTGTCATAGAGCATCTTCTCGAAGTGCGGCACGGTCCACGTCGCGTCGACCGCGTAGCGGGCAAAGCCGCCGCCGACATGGTCGTAGATCCCGCCGCTGGCCATGTTCTCGAGCGTGCCGAGCGACATCTCGCGCTCGCCGCGCGCCAGCAGCAGCTCGACCGTCGAGGCCTGCGGGAACTTCGGCGCGCCGCCGAAGCCGCCGTAGTTGACGTCGTAGGTCGCGCGCAGGTTCTCGAGCGCGTGGCGGACCGGCTCGTCGCGGATCGGCTCGGCCGACGGCTCGATCCGCGCGCTGGCGCCGAGCGAGCGCACGACGTCGCCGCCCTGACGGCGGATCTCGTCGCGGCGCTGCTCCCACGCCTGCGCCACGCCGAGCAGCAGCATCCGCCAGCTCGGCATGCCCTGTCGGGGCTCGGGAGGGAAGTAGGTGCCGGCGTAGAACGGCTGCAGCTCGGGCGTCAGGAACGCGTTCAGCGGCCAACCGCCGTGGCCGGTCATCGCCTGGCAGGCCTCCATGCAGATCGCATCGATGTCGGGGCGCTCCTCGCGGTCGACCTTGATCGCGACGAAGTGCTCGTTCATCAGCGCGGCGATTGCGGGATCCTCGAACGACTCGCGCTCCATCACGTGGCACCAGTGACAGGCCGAGTAGCCGACCGACACCAGCAGCGGCTTGTCCTCGGTGCGGGCGCGGGCGAGCGCCTCCTCGCCCCACGAGTACCAGTCGACCGGGTTGTCCTTGTGCTGGCGCAGATACGGCGAGCTTTCGGCGGCGAGGCGGTTGGGCACGAACGTCAGCCTACCCTGCCCGTGGGCGCGCAATACGCTACGCCTTCGCCTGGCCCCGACACGAGGAGAGACTCAGCCTTGTCAGCCCACCGTGAGCCGATCAGCGCCGCCGGCGCCCCGCCGGCGATTGGCCCGTATGTCCACGCGATCAGGGCAGGCGGCCTGCTGTTCTGCTCGGGGCAGATTCCGATCGATCCGCGGACCGGGGACCTCGTCGCCGGCGACGCCGCCGAGCAGGCTGGGCGCTGCCTGGAGAACCTCGCGGCGGTCTGCCAGGCGGCCGGCACCACCCTCGGCGAGGCGGTCCGGCTGACGGTCTACCTGACCGACATGGGCTCGTTCGCGGCCGTCAACGACGTCTACCAGTCATTCTTCGAGCGCGACCCGCCGGCGCGGGTCGCGATCGGCGTCGCGGCGCTCCCGCGCGGCGCGAAGGTCGAGATCGACGCGGTCGTCGCGATCGCCGACTGACGGCGCGCTGCAGCGGATCGGGCGCGGCGGTGCTCAGCTGCGCGACGCCCGGCTGCGCTCGCTGCGGTAGGCGGCGGCCTGGTCGACGAGCGCCTTGATCACGCGGCTGCGCGCGTCGGCCTCGGGATGCCACTGCACGCCGAGGACGAATGTCTGGCCGGGCGCCTCGATCGCCTCGGGCAGGTCGTCCAGCGCCGAGTGGCCGGTGACCTCGAGCCCGGCGCCGCTCGTCGCGACGCCCTGATGGTGGTGTGAGAGCGTCACGTGGACGTCCTCGCCGGCGGCGCGCGCGGCGAGCGATCCGGGTTGGAGGTGCACGTCGTGGTCGGCGCCGTCGAAGCTCCCGGGGACGCGACGGTGGTCGTTGTGGCCGACCTCGTCGGGCAGGTGCTGGATCAAGGTGCCGCCGAACGCGACGTTGAGCAGCTGCATCCCGCGGCAGATCCCGAGCACCGGCATGTCGCGTTGCACCGCGCGCCTGGTCAGCGCGAGCTCGAGCCGGTCGCGCTCGGGCACCGTGCCGGTTGTCTGAGGGTGGGGGTCGTGGCCGTAGGCCGACGGATCGATGTCCGAGCCGCCGCTGATGATCAGTCCGTCGAGGTGGTCGAGCACCTCGTCGGGGTGCTCGACCAGCACCGGGTCGGGGGCGATCATCAGCGCCTGCGCGCCGGCGCGCTGGATCGCCTCGACGTACGCGAACGGCAGCAGCGCCGCGCGCTGGTCCCAGGCGCTCCATCGCGCGCGCGTCAGCGAGGTCGAGATCCCGATCACCGGGCGGCGGTCGCTCATGACGCCCGCAGCAGCGCGCGGCGGACCTTGCCGCTGGTCGTCTTCGGCAGCTCGTCGGCGAAGTCGACGATCCGCGGGTACTTGTACGGCGCGGTCTCGTGCTTGACGTGGTCCTGCAGCTCGGTCGCGAGCCGTGAGCCGGGGGCGAAACCGTCGCGCAGCACGACGACCGCGCGCACGATCGCGCCGCGCTCCTCGTCGGGAGCGGCGACGACCGCCGCCTCGGCGACCGCCGGATGCGAGACGAGCGCCGACTCGACCTCGAACGGCCCGATCCGGTAGCCCGCCGAGATGATCACGTCGTCGGCGCGGCCCTCGAAGTACAGGTAGCCGTCATCGTCCTGGTGGACGCGGTCGCCGGTGTGCCACGGGTCGTGCTCGGGCGCCGGCTGCGCTGTATCGAGGTAGCGCACGAAGAACGTCGGGTCGGTCTGGGGATCGTGTAGCACCAGCTCGCCGTCCTGGATTTGCAGGTTGACGCCCGGGAGCGGCAGCCCCATCGAGCCGGGCTTGGGCGGCCTGCCGGGGGGGTTGCTGGTCAGCTGGCCGGTCTCGGTCTGGCCGTAGCCGTCGCGGATGTCGGTCCCGAGCGCGTCCTTGAACGCGCGCAGCACCTCCGGGTTGAGCGCCTCGCCCGCCGCCACCAGCGTGCGCAGGCTCGGCAGCGGCGACAGCGTCGCGCGCTTGGCGATCACGCGGTATTCGGTCGGCGCCATGCACAGCACGTTGACGTTCTCTGTCGCGAGCAGCTCGAGGCGCTCGGCGGGGTCGAAGCGGCCGTCGTGCAGCATCGCGCTGGCGCCCCTGATCCAGGGCGCGATGAACACGTTGCGCGCCGACTTGGACCAGCCGCTGGCGGCCGTGCACCAGACGAGGTCGCCGTCGCGCGCGTCGAGCCAGTGCTCGGACTGCAGCCGCTGGCCGGGCAGGTAGCGCTGTCCGTGCACGATCCCCTTCGCCTCGCCGCTGGTGCCGCTCGTGAACACGATCAGGCAGGGGTCCGATGGCTGCAGGTCGATTGCTCTTGCCGGGGCGTGGTCTGTGAACAGGGTCTCGTCGGGGATCGTCAGCACGGTCGTGTGCGGGCCGGCCGCTTGCAGCTCGTCGGCGTCGCGCTCGTCGACGAGCACCAGCTTCGGCGCGGCGGCCTCGAGGCGCAGGCGCAGGTCGTGCGCGCGCAGCTGCTCGTTGCACGGCAGCACGACCGCCCCGATCCGGAAGCACGCGACCATCGTCAGCACCCACTCGGG
>JBEKRJ010000545.1:0-4098 GCA_049518835.1 Solirubrobacteraceae bacterium | reverse complement strand
GTCAAGCAGTGCCTCAGGGAGCTCGATCGAGTGTCGCTCGCCCAGGCCGCGCCGAGGGCGCTGTCGATCGACCATCAACGCGAGCTGGTACGCGCCGCCGAGGACTCCAGGCCGCGGGACCGCGCGATCGTGACGCTGCTGCTCTACACCGCACTCCGGCTCAACGAGCTCGTCTCGCTCGACGTCGACGACGTGTCGATCTCAGCGCGTAAGGGCCTGCTGGTGATCAGGTCCGGAAAGGGCGACCTCTACCGCGAGGTGCCGCTGAACCCGGCCAGCCGGCAGGCAGTCGCCGACTGGCTCAGGGAGCGAGCCGCGGCCGACGGGGAGCGGGCGCTGTTCGTCGGGCCTCAGGGCAGACGGCTGTCGGCCCGAGCAGTCGATCTGGTCGTGCGCAGCGTCGCGGCGCGAGCGGAACTGAAGCTCTCCGCGCACACGCTCCGGGCACACCTGCGTGACGAACCTCGTCAGCTCAGGCAACGACCTCGTCTTGGTAGCGGAACTCGCCGGCCACCGACGGCTCGAAACGACCCGACGCTACAGCCTGCCCTCGGCAGCCGACCGGCAGGCCGCGATGGACGCGCTCGAGATCGAGGACTGACTGACGGCGGGCCGCTTAGCGCTAATTCCTGTTCCGATCTTCCCCAAACCCCGACTCGAAGCACTCGGACACAAAAGTCAACCTCGAACCAACCGTTGTGTGTAGTTCCGTAGTTCCGATCACGGTGTTTCTGGCCGGTCAGGGCTTCACGCCGCCGGCGGTGTCTGCGGTGGCCGCGCTCGTGGCGCGCACGATCACCGTCAGCTCGCGAGGGTCGCCCAGCCGCGCCAGCTCGGCTTTGCGCACGTACAGCGAGCCGACCACGTGCTCGCCGTCCTCGGCGAGCTCCTGATAGCGGATCGTGTTCTTCGTCTCGCGCTCGCGCTCAAAGCGCAGCGCCAGCTGATCGGGCATGTTTGGTCTCCCTCGGGGCCGGGGTCCCGTGCGGGTGCGGCGTGCGACGCAGCCCGACGGATGTTTCAGCTCAGCGTATGCTCGCGGCCGGACGGGAGCACGGCCGGCGTCGACCGCTGTCGTTACCGGCGTCCCGCTCCTCCCGGCTTGCTCGAGAACGTCGTGGTCGACGTCGGCGTTGGCGAAGATCGCTGGTGAGCTGGACACTACGAGCTTTCGCCGCGGCGAGCGTCCTGGTGCTCGATAGCTCGGCGCGTCCGACCCTATGGCAATGTTGCCATAAAGTTATGGCATAATCGCCAGTGTGACCCACCTCGCGAGTCGCGTTCTGTTTCCGACAGATGAGCCGCTGCCGGCGCAGCGGATGATTGGCCGTGGCGAGGACGTCGACGAACTCGTCGCGCAACTGCGGGGCGGAATCCATCGCATCCTCGCTGCGCCGCGGCGTACCGGTAAAAGCACGGTCTGCCAGGCCGCGATCGCCCGGCTCGCTGGCGACGGCCTCTACACGGTCTCGCTCAGCCTGTTCGAACTCACCAGCACCGCATCGTTAGCGGAGCGGATGGTGCAGCGGACGCTAGCGAACCGAGGGACGCTGGCCCGTCTGATCGAACGCGTTCGCGCTGGTGGCGAGATCGTCCTCAAAGGAGCCGCGCTGACCCTGTCGGTGAAAGCCCGAGCCGAGCTCGGCGAGGCGGTCGAGCTCGCGCTGAACCCAAGCTTGGTCGCTCGCGACCCGCGTGCTGCGCTGCTCAGTGCGCTGCGTCTGCTTCAGGCGATCGCGGATCGCGATGACCGGCCGTTGGTGTTGTTCATCGACGAGTTGCAGGAGATCGCCAACGGGGATTACGGCGACGGGCAGCAGATTCTCAAGGAGCTGCGCGAAATCCTCGCTCGCTCGCCACGCGTGACGTGCCTGTTCGCCGGCAGCGTCGAGCATCTCATGCGCGACCTGTTCACGAACCGTCAACGAGCCCTGTATGGCTTTGGTGGCTTCCACGACCTGTCGCCGATTACCACGCAGGAGTGGCACAACGGGCTCTCGGCCCGGTTTGCCGAGGACCGGGTCCAAGCGGACCCGGACGCGCTCGAGCGGATCGTCACCGCCGGGCGCACGCATCCGCGCTGCACGATGCTGATCGCCCAGCAGGCGCACGTCGCGATCGTCGAAGAGGACTCGCGTCGACTGGACCTCGTAGGCGCCGAGCGCGGCTACCAGGGTGCCATGGCCGCAGAACGAGCCCGGCACGCCGACGGCCTCCTCGACGCCCGCCGCCTCGGGCCGGGAGCGCTCCGAGTGCTCACCAACCTCGCGCACCGGACGCCGACATACCGCCAGATCGAGCCGAAGACCGCCCGACGCGCGCTCGACGCGCTCGCCACCGCCGGGATCGTCAGCCGCGGCACCGGGCGCGGTGAATGGGCGATCACCGACCCGCTGTTCGCCGACTACCTCGGCACCGTACTCCCGCACCCTTGACGCAGAAGTCGGGTAAATGCGCGTTGCCCAGTTGCCCGGACATGACCACACTCAGCGACACTCGCCGAAGGTGGCCGCGGGGTTTCATAATCCACGCTCGATAATGTTCGACCTAGATACTGGTTAAGGTGTCGATCACCGTCCCAAAGACGGCGACGGCGCCCCCGGCCGAGAACCGGGGCCCAAGGCGCTCGCACACGACCCCTCCCGAGCGCGCCGGGCCGGCCGTGGGCCGGCTGGCCGAAGGCGAGGAGGGGGGAGGCGGGGGGTGTGGCCGGCACGGGGGGCTAGGCTAGGCTAGGGGTCGTCAGGCGTGTTGGGGTCACACCACGGCTCCTCGTCGTCTGCCCCGGCGAAGCGGACCGTGACAGTCCACGTCCGCCCTTGGCGGCGGTGAAACTATAGCGCCGGCCGTGGACGAGACGAACGGTGGCTCGGCGGTGACCACCGTCGCGGCGCTGACCGTTAGCTTGCCGTTGGCAAGAGTCAGCGGGTCTTGGTGATCTTGCGATAGCGGGTGTCATTGCCGGGGCGTCCGCGCTTTTCCTGGCGAAGGTCTCCTGCACCGTTTCGGTGACAGTGACCGAGACGTACTGCTCGGCGCCGCGTGAGTTGACGATCTCCGCGGCTGCGTCTTGGGCTGCGACCTTTGTGGTGATCCGCGTGCGTGGGCCCGCGAGACGCTCGTTGAGGTCTTCCAGCGCGCTGCGGGTGCGGTCGATCCGCTCGTGGCGTGCGGTCTCGTCGCGGTACTGCTTGACGCTGGAGTGCACCCAGACGATGCGGTGCCCCTCGCTGGATGGGAACGGCGCGGGCGTGACCTTCCAGACCCGGTCGGGATCACCGTCGCGCTTGCCGGGCCCGCGGACTGCCTCAGTGAACTCGGGGGTGCTCGTGGCCATCCAGTCGCGTAGCAGGCCGTCCTCGCGGCGTGTGCGTGGCAGCACCGTCACGAACCGTCGAGCACGCTGATCGATGTGAGTCATCTGATCGCGGGTACAAAGCCTGCTGTCGGCGACGTAGAGAAAGTCAGAGCGGTCAGTCAGCGCACATAGCTCGTCCCAGGTGGCAATGTGCGTCTGGTCGTCGTTAGTATTCCCGGCGACGAGACGGTGTGCGAGCGGGACCGCGCCGTCGGCGCTAACAGTCAGGATCAGCACCAGTTGCTTGAGGTCGGGGCGGTGGTCCTTGGAATGCCCGCGCGCCGCGGCGACGGTCGGCTTGCCGCCGCGCTCCTGACCGTCCGCGCCTACGTAGTCGCCGTGCAGCGCGATCGAGGTGAGTCATTGTGCAATTGGCTGCAGTCGACGCCGAACTCGCGGACGGCATGTAGCACCAGGCCAGTCAACAGCGACCCGCGATAACTGTCAAACAACTGGTCCAGAGCGCGGGCGACGCGGTCGTCATTGAGCAGCTCTGCCTCCCCAGGCCTCAGATCGAGCAACCCCGGTTCGAACGCGGCGGCCCAGCCAGCGAGGCCGTAGAGCGGCTCGCGCTCCACGCACAAGTTGGCAACCAGCACGCCGATCGCCCTCGCGGCGGGCAGGGTCGTGGGTGCGTCCCAACAAGGCAAGTGGCGCTCAAGCACGCCCGCCAGGTCCATTCGCGTGAGGAAGTGGTTGATCACCGGCAGCGCCCCGAGCTGGCAGGACTCCAGCTCAAA
>JBEKRJ010000544.1:0-4099 GCA_049518835.1 Solirubrobacteraceae bacterium | reverse complement strand
GGCGCGGATGCCTATAGACAGGCCCTCAACACGGGGCAACGTCCTGTAGCCGCTTGCGGCACCTCACCACCGCCGAGACGGGCTGGTCCGCTGCTGGCCCTCCACAAAGGGGCAGGCAAAGCAAAGCCCTCTCCCGGCGGCGGTCGAGGCAACAACCAGATTAGGATGACCTATAGGCATAGGCATTGCAGCGACGTTGGCGGCCGAGTCGAGGTGGCCGCTTTCCGCCTTCTGCTTTCCGCCGAGCGATCCGGAGCTAGCAAATCTCGGCCGCCCTGGGTTCCGCGCAAAGCGCAACGGTGGCGTCGTGTCGCTGAGGGGCCCGTAGCCGGAGCAAAGCGGGTTGGCGCGAGGAGCGACGACGGCGGCTGCAGCTGCAGATCAGACGCCCGGTTATTGGGGGTCTAGCCGAGCGGTCTGGGGTGGTTACTGGTGCAGTCTGAGCCCGATCGTCGGCAGGAACAGTGACGCGAGGTATTGGGGCCAAAGGATCGCGCCGTTACAGCGGAAGCTGATGTTCGCGCCGTCTGCGGCGTCGAAGTTCCTGGAGGGGCTTGTGTAGCGGCCGGTCTTGACTTGGAGCGTGTGTGGCCCGGGTTCCACCTGAAGCTCGACGGTCTGGTGCCGCTCGAGCGATCCGGCGGGTTTGCCGTCCAGGACGATCTCGAAAGGGCTGCGGCGAAGTTCCATGGCGCCGGTGGCCGCTCGTTCCAGCGTGACGGTGGATGACATTCGTGGCTCCCTTCGGTTGTTGATCGGGGGTGCGTTGAGCATCAGGCTGAGGGTGTCGCGAGCATCAGATCCGGCGTTAGGTGCGCGTGCCCGTGATCAGCCGCTCGCGGTCGAAGATTGCAGCGACGGCTCGCCAGGCGAGCAGGTCGATGGCCAGCAACGCGGCGGCGAGCCCGAGTGCGAGGCCGGTTGAGACGCTGATCACGTTGAGCGATATCAGCGCCAGGATGGCCAGTAGCGGCAGGCTGCCGAGCACGCTCAGCTGCTGGGCGACGCGCACATCTGTTGACCGGGCGGAGACCGCGATTCCGACCCAGATCCCCCAGCCCGCAAGTAGTGGGGTGAACAGCAATTGGACCAGCACGTGGGTGCCTGCGTAGATCGCTGAGACGATCACAGGATGAGCGATCAGTGCCGCGGCGGCGAGGAAGACGCCAAACACCAAATAGGAGATGATGAGCGTGGGTGCGAAGGCGGCGAGTGCCTTGCCGATGAGGAACTCTTCGCGGCGGATCGGGGTGATCAGGACAGGCTCAAGGGTGCCCTGCTCGCGCTCGCCCACGACTGAGTAGGCGGCCAGGGTGGAGGGCATGAATGCTGGGATGATCAGCATGTAGAGGAGCGAGGCTCCGATGCGAGTGTTGAGGTGGGCGATGCCTACCATCGCATTGGCCAAGAACAGCTGGATGATCGGCAGGGTTACGAAGAGCAGCGGCATCACCCTCATCGTGCCGATCACGAACCGGTTGCGGCGATAGTCCCGCAGCTCCTTGATGGCGATCGCCCTGACGCGCGTCCAGCTGAAGCTCATCGGCTCTTAGCCTCGACGTCCTCGTCGATCAGTTCGAGGTAGACATCCTCCAGCGAGTGGCGGGATTCGGCGAGCGAGAGGATGTCGGCGCCGGCGCCGACCAGCGCTCGCGCCACCTGCGGGGCCGCAAGCTCGGGGTCTGACACGGCGAGTGTGTACCCGGATCGCGTCTGCTCCCAGCCTTCGACCCCGGGCAGTCCGCCGAGCACCGCGTTCGGATCCTCCAGCGGCGTGCGGACTCGCACATCCAACGATCGGCTGAACAGTCGGTCGCGAAGCTCGTCGGGCCGCCCGATCAGCCGCAGGGTCGTACTCAGGATCGCCACCCGATGGCACAGCCGCTCGGCCTCCTCCAACCGATGGGTCGTGAGGAAGATCGTCACCCCCCCGCTCGCGCAACGAGCCGATCAGCTCGTGAACCTCACGCGTCGCCACGGGATCAAGGCCCGACGTCGGCTCGTCAAGGAACAACACGGCCGGGTCGTTGAGCAGCGCCCGCGCGAGCGCGACGCGCTGACGCAACCCCTTCGACAGTGCCCCGCACTGATCGCTTGCACGGTCGGCGAGGTTGACCGCCCGCAGCGCCCCCTCGATGCGCCCGCGAACATCATCTAGCTCGTAGAGCCCCGCAAAGCACTCCAGGTTCTCCATCGCAGTGAGACGCAGATACAACCCCGGGGACTCCGGCATAATCGAAATCCGCGACCGGATGGCTGGCCCGTTCTCCGGGCACAACTCGATGCCGGCCACCGTCGCGGACCCCGAGGTCGGCGCGATCAAAGTGCCGAGCGTCCGCACGGTCGTGGTCTTTCCAGCCCCGTTGGGACCGAGAAAGCCGAACACCTCGCCATAGCCAACCTCAAACGACACGTCCTCAAAAGCAACACGTTCGCCAAAGCGTTTGCCCAAACGCTCAACCGTAAGCGCATGATCGCCCGGCTCCACGGGGAGCGAGCCGGGCGTCGAGCTGGTTCGCTTCTCCGGTGTCCCCGTCGTAGGCTGTTTTGAGGTCACGTCGCCCACGCTAACAGCGGTTAGCCAGTTAGTCGACAAACCTTCTCACCGTGCTAATTTCAGGCCATGCGGTCAAACGGCCCGGACGACAGCCGCTCGTTTGTGAACAGCGCCAGGCGGGCGCAGATCGTTGACGCTGCGATCGAGACGCTCGCCGAAGTCGGCTACGCGAACGCCTCGCTCGCGCGCATCGCGGCACGGCTCGACATCAGCAAGGGCGTGATCAGCTACCACTTCGCCGGCAAGGACGACCTGATCGCTGAGGTCGTCAGCCAGGTGCTTCAACAGGCGAGGGCGTACATGCAGCCTCGCATCGAAGCGCAGACAACCGGCCCAGAGATGCTGCGCACCTACATCGAGTCCAACCTCGAATTCATCCGAGACAACCCCGATCAACTCCGTGCGATCGTGGAAATCGTACGTGCGACAATCGCCGGCGCCAAGAGCCCATTCACCGGCAACCCTGACGGGGCCGCCCACATCCTCGCCGACCTGCTCACGCGCTTCCAAGCCGCCGGCGACTTCCGGGCCGACTTCGATCCCAAATCGATGGCCATGACGATCCGCGCGGCGATCGATGTCGCGCCGAGCCGACTGACTGACCCGGAGTTCGACATCGACAAATACGCCCACGAAACAGTCACCCTGTTCCACCTAGCAACGCGCGCGACCGCAAGCTGAAGTCCCCGTATTGTCAACCCGCTGAAATCGGCGCCTCGTTTCGAGATCAGATGCCGACACAGTTCGTCGGACGCTCCCCGCAAAACCGCGTGCTGAGAGCGCTGGCGCGTAAAGCCCGCATGTGCGGAGGCGCAGATGCGCGCGCCAACACAAAAAGGGAGGTCTCGACCAGCACACCCACGAGAGACGCGCCTTTCGCCAGCCAAGGGGTCCTTGTCAGGCTGCTCGGAGGTAGCGACGGAGCGCTTCGCGGATCAGCTCGGAGGTGGTCGTTCCCTCGGCCTCGGCGCGGTCGAGCAGTAGGCGGCGGAGCTCTGGGTCCAGCCGGACTGACTCCACGCTGGCGGGGGCGTTGCCGAGCGTGGGCCGGCCGCGCTTGTTGCGGCGGGCGATCAGCGTCTCGACGTCGTAGCCGGCCTCCGCTTCGGCCGCCACGCTTCCGATGTCCTGATCGGTGATCGGACGTCCGGATTCCGTGTGTCCGTGGATTGTTGGTTCGGTCATTGTTCGAGCAGCCTCGCGTACTTGTCGCGCATCGGCATGGCGTGGATCACGATCTGCGTGCCTTCCGCAGTGATCAGGACGACCACCTCGAGCAGGTTGCCAGCGGTGTCTGGGCCGATGAGCAGCCAACGGTCGGGGTCTTCTCCGGCGTCTTCGATCGCGAGCGCATGGTCGATTGCGTGGACGATGTCTTGGTCGGCGACGCCGTGCTTGCGCGCCGAGTCGTGAAGCTCCACGTACTTATTGTAGTACGAAAAGACTGCCAGGCCGGTTGATCTGCCCGCTGGCCGACGCGCTGGAGTCGAGCGCGACGATCGGCATGTCCGCTCAAACGAGCCAAGGAGGAGAGGACATGGA
>JBEKRJ010000543.1:0-4108 GCA_049518835.1 Solirubrobacteraceae bacterium | reverse complement strand
GATGTCGAGCACGGGACGTTCCGGTTGACAGACGGGCGCCCGACGATCGCGATGGAGACGCTGGTGCGGTTGATGGTGCTGAAGGTGTGTAACGGCTGGGGGTACGGGCGGTTGGTGCGCGAGGTGTGTGACTCGGTGCACTTGCGGCGCTTTTGCCTGATCGGGCTGGGTGACGGGATGCCGGATGAGTCGACGCTGCGCAAGTTGGTGATCCGGCTTGGCGCGGTTACCGTGGAGGAGGTCGTCAGCGTCGTGATCGCGAGCTCGGCGGCACAGACGGGGTTTCGTGCGCGTGCGATCCGGATTGACTCGACGGTGGTGGAGGCCGACATCCGCTATCCGACCGACGCGGGGCTTGCGGCGGACGGGATCGGGCTGCTCGCGCGGGTCGCGCGCGAGGTCGCTGGGGTGGCTGGCGAGAACGCGCCGCGGGTGCGTGACCGCTCCCGTCGCGCGCATGGGAGGCTGCGGCACCTGGGGCGCAGCCTCAAGCGCCGGACTGCTGAGGCCAAGCAGGAAGTCCTGCAAATCACCGGTGAGCTGGGCGATTGTCTGCGTCTGTCGATCGCCGAAGCGGAGCGTCTTGGCGCGCACCTGAGCAAGCAGGACGGGGCGGCGCCCCAGCGCGCCGCGGAGCGCCTCGAGGCGCTGTTGGTGGGCTGCCGGCGGGTGGCCGAGCAGATCGGGCTGCGACTCGCGGGCGAGCCGATCAGCGACCGGCTCGTGTCGCTGCACGACACCGACGCCCGCCCGATCTGCAAGGGCAAGCTCGCCAAGCGCACCGAGTTCGGATACGTGCACCAGGTGTGCGAGATCACCCAGAACACGACCGGCGCGCGCGGGTACATCCTGGCGACGAGCACCGCCGCGGGCAACCCCGGCGAGAACGAGCTGCTGCCCGCGACCCTCGCGCGCCTAGACGCGCAACCGATCAGCATTCGTGAGGCCGCTGTCGACGGCGGGTTCGGTAAGCACGTCACCGTCGAGGCGTTCGAGAACAGCGCGCAACAGCCCGACACCGTGTGGAACCCCAACGCGCCCGCACCGGACTCCAAGCGCACCGGCCGGCGACTGTACTGCTACCGCGCCGGCGCCGAAGGGCGCATCAGTCACCTCAAGCGCGACTACGGCATGGGCCGCAGCCGCCTCAAAGGCGCCGCCCGCAGCCGCGCGTGGTGCGCGTGGGCGATCCTCGCCTACAACCTCGACACCCACGCCGTGCGATGCACCACCTGACCGCCGCGCACCGCTCCTTCCGCGCAACGAAAACGGGCATCATGTGCGCGATGTGTCTCACCAGGGCTCCCGCCTATCTCCGGTCTGCATAGGTAACAGGCGCCGAGCGTGACTACGGTCCGCCGCCTCGCGAGCGGCAGCCAGTTCGGCGATGCGCCCTCACGCCGTCCGTCGGAAATCGCAATCCTTTCTCGTGATGCACAGGGCATGCCTCGCCGCGGGCACGAGGCCTCCGCGTCCACGACCGGGGCCACTTCCGCCCGAATAGACGTCAGCGTGCCATATCTGCCGTCAGCCCGCGGGCGGTTGAAGCGGCAGCCAGACCCGGATGCCCCATCGGCGACGAAATGGCGAGCGAGCCCGTTGGGATGAGGTTGCCGAACTCGATCTTGGCCTTGCCTGTTCAGCTGTTTAGAGACTTAGCGTCGCGAAGCGCCTTCGAACGGCTCGGGTAGCGCGACCGTAGATGATCATGAGCGTCTGGGCGGGGCCATGTTCTTCGAAGCTGAACACTACGCGCTCCCGGCTGACCGAGAACCAGCCGTGGCGCCTTACGCGCTCAAAAGCCAATCCGCTGTCGGACTGCGCAAGTAGTTCGAAGCCGATTCGGCTCAGTGCTGGTGCGACCGTATCGAGGGCCGCTTGACGGACACGCGTCGTATCGGCGGGTGCCACCAGTTGGCGAATGAACGGGCGGATGCCGGGAGGACCAACGGACATCGGTGCCGACACGTTCGGCTCAAGACGCCCAGGGTCCGTCGGAAGATCGGTGACCAGTCCCTGCAAATCGGCGAGGCTCTCGGCGCGCATCGCGACGCCAAGCCGGCGGTCGAGCTCGTCAACAGAAAGCCTGCCGGCGAGGCAGTGCGACCGAAGCTGTGTCGCGACCCTCTCTCGATCAGCATCGGACGCGCGCATGACCCGTGTTGGGGTCTCATTGGAACTGTCGTTCATCGCTAACCGGGACGATATCGTCGCTGGTCGGCTGGCGCACATACAGGATGCTCGTCGCCGTCCAGCGTCACTTCTCCCGCTCCCGCGCTGGGCCTGCCTGGTTGACCAATTGGGGAATCCTCCCGGATCGCGAGCCTCGGGCATCCCGATTCTCGCGACCCGAGAGGACGTTCCTAGCCGGCGCGGCTAGACCCTCACCGATGTGTCTGGGTCAGTTGTTCGTGATGGTGCTACAGCAGGTGTACGGCCCGCCGATCGCTGTCTGGTACCCGTTGCCCGGTTGGCCCCAGCCAAGGCCTATGTAGTTGTACGTTCCGTAATAGCCCTGATAGTTCACCCAGTCGGCCGAGGCGTAATTCGATTCGCTGACACAGCCGAAGGGTGTGTTGTCGCCGTCGTTGGCCGTGTTGAGCATCTCGATGAGCTGCGGGTTTGAGCCGTCGTAATTCGTATTTTGAATGTGGAAGTGCGGCGATGGGGCAGCATTGCACGCATCCGTGTAGTTGAGGTTGATGCCGCCCTCGTAGTTGCCGCGGGCGACGATCGCCTGCCCGCCGGGACCATCGCAATAGCCGGTGATCCCAGCGTCGACAACCACGGACCCCCCGAAAATGTCCGAGTAGGTCTTCTGATTCTGATTGCCGTACCAGCAGGTTC
The DNA here is from genome assembly GCA_049518835.1 of Solirubrobacteraceae bacterium. Taxonomy (GTDB): domain Bacteria; phylum Actinomycetota; class Thermoleophilia; order Solirubrobacterales; family Solirubrobacteraceae; genus Palsa-465. The sequence goes on along the minus strand of JBEKRJ010000543.1, from coordinate 1,261 downwards.
CGGTGTTCACCGCGGGAACCGCCGCTAGCGAGGGCGTCGAAGCCGACGAACTGGAGGTATTCGCTGCGGGAGCCAGCGTCGAAGTCGTCGGGCCCGGCGAGCTGGTAGTCGTATCGCTCGTCAGGATCATCGGTCCTTTGGCGATTTCCGCCGCGATAGTAGCGTCGTAAAGCGTCATATCGTCGATGTGACCAGCGTCGAGCCAATTCAGTCGGCTCTGCTCCGCCGAGGTGACCGGCAAAGAGGGGGCCTGCGCCACCGCGACTTTCATCTGCGACTCACCCATCGTGATCACCAGCACCGACGAGGTCACCCCGGCGATTGTGGCAGGAGGTGCTGTTACAGCAGTCGCGCTGTCGGCAAGCCCGGTGCTCGGCACAGCGAGACAGCCAACGCAGATCGCGCCCGCCAAGGACCATCCAAGCGACTTCATTTCCTGTTCCTTCCTTTTGGCATTTGTCGGCCGTCGAAGACCAGCGCACTGCGCCCGGGTGGAGACGGTGCTTAGCGCGTGGAGTCTCGCCGGTTGCAGCAAGCTAAGCATGATCACGGTCGTTGTGGACCGAAGCTAAGCATGATCACAGTCATTGTGGACCGGGGGGGTCTACTGAACTCGGCCCGTAGATTGCCGCACTTCACCCTTGACCAGCATCCAGTCCCCGATGGCGTTCCTTGGGCTCTGACGGTGACCGCAACACCCCCGATTGCGACCCGTAATAATAATATCAAAATAATAATAGTCGCTTCTGTTTAGATGCTCGGAGTCCGTCGTCCGGCAGCGGGTCAGCCGAGGGCTGGCACGGATCCGTACCCGCCTGAGGGACCGAGCATCGCGAGGAGGACCGAAGATGACGGACGGCTACTTCGACGCGCTCGAGCGTGAGTTGCAGGCCGCGGAGGCTCGCGCGGCATCGCTCGCAGCGCCGCAGCAGCCCCAGCGGCGTCGACTTCCAAACGGACTCGTGCCGGCGCTCGGGCTGACCGTCGCGCTCGCGGTCGCAGCCGCTGTGGAGCTGCTCTCCGAGCACGGCGATCGGACGGCCGCGTCGCCATCGGCGAAATCGCGTCCCGCCTGCGCGGGCGCCAGCTCGGTCCCGACTCTCTGCCAGCTGCTGGCCAACCTCGCGGTGCTTCGCCGAGCGCAGACGGCCTCCGATCGCTCGTGGCACCCGCACCTCCCCGTCAACGCAGGCACGCACCCGGCCGGCGGCGACGTTGCCTGGCCGTCGGCGGATCGTCCTCAGCGTCAAGCGCTTCCAGA
>JBEKRJ010000542.1:0-4120 GCA_049518835.1 Solirubrobacteraceae bacterium | reverse complement strand
CCCGCGGCGCGCTGGAAGCGGATCACCGATTCCTTTGTGCCAGGCCCGAAGCCACCATCGGTCGAGGTCGGGATGCCGACCTCGGTGAGCCAGCCCTGCAGCGTGCGAACGTCGCCGCCGCTGTCGCCGACACGCAGGACGCGCCCGATCGAGGACGCCGACGCGGGCGAGGACGCAGACGCGGGCGACGCGAACGTCGCTGACAGAACGAGCCCGACGACTAGCGCTACCGCACGCAGCCAGAACGCGCGCCGCGCAGCATCGTCGGACGCGCCGCCGATCGGTTTCGACGGCGTCGCGACCACGGGCACATGGAGTTCGGACACGCGAGTTCCTCGGCGGCTGCTAGGGGAATCGGATCGGCGCCTTTGCCTGCGGGGTTAGCTGACGGGCTAGCGCTTGCATTTCGCAAAGCGCTTCCCACGGATCACCGCGGAACTCGCCCCAACGACTTGGGTTCCCCGCTCCCCGGACCGGCTTGGCCGGGGACTCGGCTCTATGTACACCAACACACTACGCCAACCGAGGCCGCCGCGCGCTGCGATCGGGCACCCGGGTTGGATGCTGCCTTTGCGCGACGATCACTGGTCGATGCACGCCGGAATCCCCAGCGCGCGCCATGCGCCGTCCTCCTTGGACTCCAGCGGCGCGAGCCGGCGGGCGAGTGACGTGATCGTGCCGCGGGGGTCCTCGCCGGCTCGCAGCCCGCGCACGGCCCCTGTGAGCGCCTGCAGCTTGTCGGCGAGCGCATCGATCGAGGTCGCGTAGACCTGGTCCAAATCGCCGGGCGCCTTGAGCACCCGCAGCGCCGCGAGCTCGGGTTCGAGTACGGCCAGCCCCCGCCGCAGGAACGTCCCGCTCGCCGCCGGCGTGGCGGGTGTGGGGATCGTGGCGGTCAGGCGATCGGCCGTCGTGCACACCTGCGTCGCCCGGTTGCGCAGCTGGGCTGCCGTCAGCGAGCCGCTCCCGCAGCCGGGGAGCGCGAGCGCCGCGCAGAGCGCCGCGGCGACGCGCCACCTCACCACAGGACCACCGTCAGAAGCCGGACTGGGTGACGCGCAGCGCGCGGTCGGCGATCTCGACCACGCCCTCGCCGAACGTCTTCAGGTACGGGTCGTCGGTCGTGCCGTGCAGCGCCCGCTTGTAGTTGCCCTCCATGAACACGACCGCTTTCCACAGCGCGAGCGCGACGTACCAGCTGGGCGACGGCATCGAGCGGCCCGCTCGCTGCTCGTAGCGCTCGATCAGTTCGTGCCGGGTCGGAAAGCCTGGACGCGAGGTGACCGTCTGCAGGTTGAAGGCCCCCGGCGGGTCACCCTCCTGGGTCCAGTGGACCATCATGTAGCCGACGTCGGCCAGCGGGTCGCCGATCGTCGCCATCTCCCAGTCGAGGATCGCGACGAGGTGCGCGGGGGCGCGGGCCGCGAACATCGTGTTCCCGAGCCGGTAGTCGCCGTGCACGATCGTCGCCGGCGGCGACTGCGGCAGGTTTGCCGCCAGCCAAGCGCCGACCTGCTCGACCTGCGGCAGCTCGCGCGTGCGGTTGTGCTGCCACAGGCCGCCGAAGCGGCGCAGCTGTCGCTCGAGGTAGCCGGTCGGCTTGCCGAACCCGTCGAGGCCGAGCGCGCTCCAGTCGACGTCGTGCAGTTCGACGAGCGCCTCGATCAGCTCGTCGGCGATCCGCGCGCGCTGCTCGGGCGTGTCCAGCGGCGCGGGGAGCGAGTCGGTGATCGGGGCGCCCTCGACCATCTCCATCACGTAAAACGGCGCGCCGATCACGCCGGGGTCCTCGCACACCGCGAGCACCTTCGGGACGCGGACCGCGGTCCGCTCGAGTGCCTCCAGCAATCTCGCCTCGCGCAGCACGTCGTGTGCGCTCGGTGGCAGCGGTCCGCGCGGCGGCCGGCGCAGCACGACCCCGGTCGAGAGCGAGAACGTAACGCACGAGTGGCCGTCGCCGATCGGCTGCGCGCCCAGCTCCGCGGGGGCGTCGAGCCCCGATCGATCGAGGAACGTCAGCAGCGGCTCGAGCACGAGCAGCGGCTCGCGTGCGTTTGCCGCTCCTTGCGCTTGCGTGCGGACGATGTCGTCTGGTGACAGCACGGCGCTCATCGCGTGGTTGCGAGAGTAGCGTCAAGCGATCCTGAACAGCGGATGAATTAGCCGCGAGCAGGGCCGCGCAGGAGATCGTCGCTGTCACAATCGCGGACCATGGAAGGACACGTCCGCGGTTCGGTGCTGGTGGTCGACGACGAGCCGACAATTGCCGAGGTCGTAGCCCGCTACCTCGAGCGGGCCGGCTATCGCGCGCTGATCGCCGCCGACGGGTTGCAGGCGATCGAGGCCGCGGCCACCCAGCGCCCCGATCTCGTCGTGCTCGACCTGATGCTGCCGCGCGTCGACGGGCTCGAGGTGATGCGGCGCCTGCGCGAGCTCGATCGCGACCGCGTCGCGGTGATCCTGCTGACCGCCAAGGGCGAGGAGGCCGACCGCGTGATCGGACTGCGGCTCGGAGCCGACGACTACGTCGTCAAGCCGTTCTCCCCGGCTGAGCTCGTCGCCCGCGTCGACGCGGTGCTGCGCCGAGCCGGCCGTCCGCAGGCGCTCGAGGCGCCGATCGAGCTCAGCGACATGACGATCGATCCGGCCGCGCGGCGGGTGTTCGCGCACGGCGAAGAGGTGCAGCTGACCCAGCGCGAGTTCGACGTCCTGCTGTTCCTCGCTCGCCACCCGGGCCAGGTGTTCTCACGCAATCAGCTGATGGACGCGGTATGGCAATACTCGTTCTACACCGACACCTCGACCGTCACGGTCCACATCCGCCGGCTGCGGGCGAAGATCGAACGGGACCCTGCGGTGCCCCGCCACATTCAGACCGTGTGGGGCGTCGGCTATCGGTTCCAGCCATGAGCCGCACGCCGCTGTCGGCGGCGATCGCCGGACGCGCTCGCGGCCGGGCGGGATCGCTGTCGCGCCAGTTCGCGCTCGCCCTCGCGGTCGTCGTCGGGCCGATCCTGCTGGCGCTGGTGCTGATCGGGCTGCTGATGGTCGTCCCGATCCACGAGGCGGCGTTCACCGGCGCCGGCGTGCTGATCGCGGCGGCCGTCTCGGTGCTGGCAGCCAAGCTGCTTGCGGATGGCATCCTGCGCGACGTCGAGGCGATCCGCGACGGCCTCACCGCCGTCGGTCAGGGCCAGCGTGAGGTGACGATCCAGACGACGGCCGGTGATGAGCTGGCCGAGCTCGCCGGCGCGGCAAACGCGATGATCGACCGCTTGCGAGCCGAGGAGGCTGCCCGCGACCAATCTGACGCCGCCCGGCGCGATCTCGTCGCCGCCGTCTCGCACGACCTGCGCACGCCGATCACCTCGCTGCGGCTGCTGGTGGATGCCGTCGGCGACGACATCTTCGGCGAGGAGAGCCGGCGTGCGTGCCTGGACCGGATGCGCACCCACATCGACGCGCTCGGGGCGCTGATCGACGATCTGTTCGAGCTCTCGCGGCTGGAGTCGGGCGACATCAGCTGGTCGCTCGAGCAGGTGCGGCTCGGCGACCTCGTCGCGGAGACGGTCGAGGCGATGCGCGTCCAAGCCGAGGTCAAGGGCGTCGCCGTCGTCGTCGAGGTCCCGCACGCGCTGCGCACCGCGCACGCCAATCCGGAGAAGCTCCAGCGGGTGTTGTTCAACCTGATCCAGAACGCGATCCGGCACACGCCCGCTGACGGCAGCGTGGTGGTGCGCGCCGAGCCCGTCGCCGACCGGATCGAGATCGAGGTCGCCGACACCGGTGACGGGATCGCGCCCGACGAGCGCGATCGGGTGTTCACGCCGTTCTATCGCGGCGGCGCCGACACGGCGCGGACAAGCGCAGGGGCGGGCCTCGGCCTCGCGGTGTCGCGCGCGATCGTCGAGGCGCACGGCGGGCGGATCTGGCTCGCCGACGCGACCGCTGGGACGCGCGTGCGCTTCAGCGTTCCCGCCGAGGTGTAGGGGGTTCGCCCGCCGCGGATCCGCTGCCGGGCGGTGTTGCTCGACGCCGGCGGCGTGATCGTCTTGCCCCACCGGCGTCTGGTGGCCGGTGTGCTGGAGCGCGCCGGCATCCGGGTCGATCCCGAGGGGGT
>JBEKRJ010000541.1:0-4128 GCA_049518835.1 Solirubrobacteraceae bacterium | reverse complement strand
GACGATTACATGGATCGCCGCGCTCGCTCCGAGGTCGAGCAGCTGGTCGCCCAGTACGGCGACCTCGCGCTCAGCAACTTCGCCCAGCAGATGGCGAGCCTGGACCCCGCCCGCCGGCGGGCGCTGCAGCGCCTGGCGCGCAACGCCTGATCGCCGGCTCGAGCAGCGGGGCCCGATCGCCTGTCAAGCAGCGGTCGGCTGGATCGCGGACCCGGCGAGCGCCTGGTCGATCAGTGCGATCGAGGACGAGCCGCGGACGAAATGCACGGTCCGGATCCCGATCCGGCTCGGCAACGTCCCGGCGGGGACGACGAGCGGCTCCGGGGCGACGTTCCCCGGCGGGTGCAGCGGATAGGCCGTCGAGGCGGCGGTGTGCATGACGACGTTGGCCTCGGTCTTGCTGATCAGTTGATGGATGTGGCCGTTGAGCGCCGTCACCGAGCCGAACCGCTTGAGCTGCGCGAGCACCTGCACGCTGTCGGCCGTCGCCCACCCCCACTGCGGATACACGGCCAGTAGCGGCACGTGACCGAAGATCACGACCGGCGTGTCGGACGACACCGCCGCAAGGTCGCGCTTGATGAACGCCAGCTGCTCGGCGCCGAGCACGCCGAGGCCGTTGGTGGTCGCCTGGCTCTCGGCCTCCGACGCTTGGACGTTCGCCAGCGCCAGGAAGTGCACGCCGCCGGTGTCGAAGCTGTAGTAGCCACTGCCTTGGGATCCCTGGCCGAAGAACTGGCGGTAGCGCCGGCCCTGATCGACGAACACGTCATGCTCGCCGGGAACGTGCAGCACCTGATCGGTGTCGATCGTGCTGAGAATCTGCTTGGCGGCGTCGAACTCCTCCGGCGTCGACAGATGCACGTGATCGCCGGTGTGGATCACGAACGTCGGGCGCTGCGCCAGCGCGTTGATGCGGGCGACGCACTGCTCGAGCGTGCCGACCACATCCTTGTTCGCGGCCTTGTCAAAGCCGATGTGGCTGTCGCTGATCTGCACGAACGTGAACGTCGCCCGCGCCTTGGCCGCCGACCGCACGCCGAGCCGCTCGGTCGTGACGCCGCAGCCGGTGACGGCGAACACGACCCCGGTACCGGCCCAGGCCATGCACTTCAAGAAGCCGCGGCGATCGACGTCGTCGTGATCGGGCTGGTGCTCGATGTAGCGGCTCATGCGGTCCTCCGATCTGCCTGCGATGCCATCGATCAGCCCTCGACGACGACGGTTCCGTGCATGAACGGATGGATCGTGCAGTGATAGGCGAACGTGCCGGCCTTCCCCATCACGCGCATATAGGCCTGGCCGGTGTCGAGCGCCTGTGACGAGAAGCCGGGCTCGTCGGTCGTGACCGTGTGGGGATCGCTGTCCTCGTTGGTCCACACGACGCGCGTCCCGGACGATACCTCGACCCGCGCCGGCATGAACGCGAAGTTCATGATCTTCACGTCGACGACGCGCTGATGCAGCGCCACCCGCAGCGGGCCAGACGCGCCGGTCGGCGCAGCCGGCATCGGCATCTGCGCGACCGCCGCCGTGGTCGCCGGCGCCCCGGTGCGGGTGCCGCCGCTCGCGGAGAACGCGCCGGATACGCCCGCCACCCCGACGGCGACGACGGCAGCGACAGGGATGGCGATCAATGAGCGTCTCATTGGACACCTTTCGTTGAGAGTGATCTACTACGGACAATAGTAGCATCTCTACGATGCTGCGTAGGAGATCGGACGCCGACCACGCCGGCAGCCGGATGCCGAACGCCCGGACCGGCGATACACGGCGCCACCGGCGCTCGCCCGCGGGGCAGAGCCCCTAAACCGGCTGCTTCACGGCGCCCGCGATCAGGCCGCCGAAAGGGTCAGGCCCGAGTACTGGTCGCGCAGGTCTCGCTTGAGGATCTTGCCGCTTGGGTTCTTGGGCAGGTGGTCGAGGATCACGACGTGCTTTGGGACCTTGTAGGGCGCGAGCACGGAGCGGCAGTGGGTGCTCACGGCCTCCGCGGTGAGCGCCGCCGACGGCTTCGGCACGACGGCCGCGACCACGGCCTCGATCCACTTCGGGTCGGCGATCCCGAACACGGCGACTTCGGCGACGTCTGGCAGCAGGTGGATCGCCTGCTCGACCTCGAGGCTGGCGACGTTCTCGCCCCCGGTCTTGATCATGTCCTTCTTGCGATCGACGATGAACAGGTACCCGTGCTCGTCGAACACGCCGAGATCACCGGAGTGAAACCAGCCGCCGCGAAACGCCTCGGCGGTCTTGCGCTCGTCGTTCCAGTAGCCGAGCGTGGCGTGCGGGCTGCGATGGACGATCTCGCCGATCGCGCCGGCACCGAGCTCGTTGCCGTCGTCGTCGAGCAGCGTCGTCTCGACGTTGACCGCCGGCCGGCCGGCCGAGCCGGCGTGGCTGACCTGCTCGTCGGGCCGCAGGATCGTCGCGAGCGGCGCCATCTCGGTCTGCCCGTAGAAGTTCCACAGCCGCACGTCGGGCAGGCGCTGGCGCAGCTCGCGCAGCACCTCGACCGGCATCGCCGAGGCGCCGTAGTAGCCCTTGCGCAGCGAGCTCAGATCGCAGGCGTCGAACGCCGCGCAACGCAACAGCGAGATCCAGATCGTCGGCGGCGCGAACAGCTTCGTGATCCGCTCCGCCTCGATCGTGCTCAGCAACAGCTCGGGGTCGGGGCTCGAGACGATCACGCTCGTCGCGCCGAGATACACGTCGGGCCCCAGGAAGCAGTCCAGCTGGGCGCAGTGGTAGAACGGAAGCGAGTGCAACTCGACGTCCCCGGACTCCATCCCGCCGTCGACGATGCAGCTCACATACTGTGAGATCAGCGACCGGCTCGTGAGCATGACCCCCTTCGGCCGCGCCTCGGTGCCGCTCGTGTACATCAGCCGCAGCGGGTCGTCATCGGCGACGATCACATCGGGCGCGCGCGCGTCGGGATGCTCCGCCCACGTTGCGACCTGCGACCAGCCCGCCGGCGCGGCCTGACCGGCGAGCGCGATCCAGCCGCGGATGCCGCCGTCGAGGCCAGCTTGCGCCAGCGCCTGCTCGGCGACCGCGTGCAGCCCGTCCTCGGCGATGAACCCCGAAGCTCCTGAGTGGCGCAAGATGTAGGCCGTCTCGTCGGCGCCGAGCATGAAGTTGATCGGCACGAGAATCGCGCCGAGCCTCGCGAGCGCGAAGTTGAGCACCGCGAACTGCCAGCAGTTGTGGGACATCAGCGCGATCCGGTCACCCCGTTGGACGCCGGCATCGCGCAGCGCCGCCGCGGTCCGGTTGACGGTGGCATCGAGCTCGCGATAAGTCCAGCGAACCTCGCCGGCGATCAGCGCCGGCTTGTCGGGGTAGCGCAGCGCAGATCGCCGCAGCAGATCCCCAAGCGCGTGCGCGCGGGCGCGCTGCACGGCCGGCGGCGGACTGCCCTGGGTGCTCATCTGCGCAACGCTAGCCGATGGTCACCCACGAGCGGCTGGTCGGTGCGTGCGCGGCAGTAGCGCTGTCGGGCGCTACAGGTGGCCGAGGCTGAGATGCAGGTTTCCGCCGAGCAGGATCAGCGGCCACAGCGCGGTCGAGACCACCGCCGAGAGCACCTGGGACAGGGTCGCGAGGTTGGCGTAGTAGGCGTGTTGCGAGGCCACGATCACGCCCAGCACCACATAGATGAGCAAGGCCAGATTTCGCACCCCGTCGTTTTCGCCGCCGACGGCCGCGCTCCTTCCTGCGCTGCCTGCTGGCGCCTACGGCACGGCGTGCGGCTTGCTGGACCGTCTGAGCAGCGCCAGCAGCGCGTCGGGCTCCACCGGTCGCGAGAACAGGAACCCCTGGCCCAGCGGCGAGCGCATCGCGCGCAGTTGGGCTGCCTGTTCGGGCTGCTCGATCCCTTCGGTGATCACGTCGAGCCGCAGGCTCTCGCCAAGGTTGATGATCCCCTGCACGAGGCTGGCCTTGTGCTCGTCGGCCGGCAACTCGTCGATGAACGACTTGTCGATCTTGAGGATGTCGATCGGGAACTGCCGCAGGTGCGAGAGCGCGGAATACCCCGTGCCGAAGTCGTCGACCGCGATCCGCAGGCCGAGCTGCTTGAGGCGCTGCAGCCGGCCGACGATCGCTTGCACGTCGTCGGCGAGC
>JBEKRJ010000540.1:0-4128 GCA_049518835.1 Solirubrobacteraceae bacterium | reverse complement strand
CCGGACGGCGCGCGAGCGCCGGCAGTGCCCGGGCGATCGCGATGCCCGACAGGTCGCGCACGGTCCGCCCTCCAAGCGCAGCGAGCACCGCGCCGCGCCGGCGCTCGTCGCGCACCAGCACGGCAACGGTCGGTTTGCCGTCGCGCCCGACGCGGGCGCTCAGCCGGCGCCCGATAAAGCGCGAGCGCAGCAGCAGCGCGAGCCCCAGGATCCGCTGGCTGCCTCCGAGCACCGCGAGCCCGCGGACGAGCGCGGCCCGCCGCTGACCCGCCGCGAGCGCCGAGCGCATCGTGTCCCACGCGGCCACCCCCTCCCAGCGAGCGAGCAGTGCGCGCGAGGCGCCGGTACGCGCGCGGTGGCCTTCCCCCACCTCGCGGTGTCCTCGCAGCATCCGCTGCGCTTGGCCTGACATCTGCTCGTCGTGAACGTGGTAGATGACGGTCACCTGCGGCGAGCAGATGCCGCTGTGCTGTTCGAGCGCGCGAACCCAGAGGTCGAAGTCCTCGACCCCCCAGACCGGACGAAAGCCCCCCAAGGCCAGCGCGAGCTCGCGCCTGATCATGCAGGCGCTGACGGTGAACACGTTGTAGGTGGCGATCAGGGGATCGGGCGAGTCGAGCACCAGTGGCTTGCGCTTCACCGGCCCGTGGAAGCGGTCTGCGCCGCCGTCAGCTCCACAGCACAGCACCGAGCTGCCGACCAGCGAGTGCCCGTCGCGCAAGTGCCACAGATGCGCGAGGTGAGCCGGGAGCCACTCGTCGTCGGAGTCGAGGAACGCCACCCACTCGCACGCCGTCGCCTCTAGCGCGGAGTTGCGCGCGGCCGCGAGGCCAAGGTTGCGCGCGTGACGGATCACGCGCGCTCCAAGCCTTGCCGCAACCGCCGCCGTGTCATCCTGCGAGCCGTCGTCGACGACGATTACCTCCTCGGGCAGATATGGCCGCTGGGACCAGACGCTGGCCAGGCAGCGCGGCAGCATCGCGGCTCGGTCCAGCGCCGGGATCACCACGCACACGGGCACACGCTCGCGCTCGCAGGGCCGCCTTGCTGACGGGGCCGCCACCGCCGGCCTTCCTTACAGCAGCGCTCGCAACGCGCCCGGGCCGCCGATCCCGTGGCGGCGGTTGCGCGCCCGCACGGGCTCGCGCGCGACATCGTCGACCAGGCGCAGGAAGTCGCCGAGCAGCGACTGCATGCCCGCCGGCTGGGCGTCCAGCTGCCCCAGCAACTGCTCCAGGTCGTAGCCCATCAAGCGCAGGCGCTGCGGGCCGAGGAACCGCAGGTAGCGCCGGCACCATTCCCGTCGAATCGGGTTGGACAGCGTCGCGCTCCACTTCGAGACGGGGTCGGCGCTCAACGCGGCGTAGCGTTGGCGTCCGGTCGGGTCACCCATCCGTCCGTGCAGGGCGACATCGCCAAACCGCGACAGTGCCTGCGGATCGAACTCGATCCCGAGGTAGGCCATCACCCCCCGCCAGCTGTCGCGGTCCTCGCCGACGAGATCCTCGAACCGGACCGCGTGCGCGCGCGAGCGCTCGGCAGCGTAGGTGGCGATCAGGCGCGGCAGGCCGACGAACAGATCCTCGCGGTTGGCTGTCACCCGGAACTTGCCGGCGTGCCAGGTGTCGATGATCGACGCCACGATGCTCAGCGGGTTACGCCACAAGAAGATGAACTTGCCCTCCGGAAACAGGCTCATGACCTCGTCGGCGATGAAGTAGTAAGGCGGCGACTTGTCGACGAAGTACCGCGCCTGATCGCCGGCGGCCTTCGCGTACAGCCGCAACACGAGCGCGCGCAGCTCCTGGCGGTAGTCGTCCACCCCAGCCGGCAACTGTGCACAGAAATCCTCGATCGCATGAACCGCAAGCCAGTGGGTGTACTCGGCAACCACGCCACGCTCGCGCAGCGTGTACAGAAACGGAAGTAGCAACCACGGTTCTGACGCGGTCGCGACCCCCTCGTGCGCGGCGATCACCCGCTGCACGAGCGTGGACCCGCTGCGCGTGATCGAGAAGACGAAGATCGGCCGGATCGCCATCGCGGGAAGTTAGTGGCCCCTTGGACCTTTACTGCTCGCACGGCGCGCGCGAGCACAGATGCATCTGCAGCACCTGCAGATCGCTCCACGGAAACGCCGCCAGCAGTTGCGTCGGCGTGCGCCCGCCGAAGATCCCGTGCGCTCCGTAGTAGAGGTCATCGCCCCCGCTCTGCGCGGCGTCCTGCGCGTAGAAGCTGATCCCGTCGTGAGTCTGGTCGCGGACGATGATCCCGTACGTCTGCGCGGCCTGCGCGATCATCCGCGTCAGCGGGGGCAGCGACAGGCGCGCGAGGTCGACCGCCGGGTCGAGACGCAGCTGCGCGCCCTCGGGAATTGTGTCCGGGCCGCCCGTGCCGTCGCTGCGCTGAGCCGGCCATGCGAACACTCCCTGGCGCGGGGCTGGGAGGTCGATCGCGAGCGCATGATCGATCTGCCCGCGCCGAAGGTCGGCGAGCGTGATCACCCCGGCGGCGACGGGCAGGCTGGTGGCGGTGGCGCCCCACTGCGGCAGCGCCCCCGGCCATGAGCCGGTGCTGTAGTAGCCCGCGCTCTGGGACACGTCCTCGATCGCCCCTCCCCACGCGGCGTGCCATCCGTCGGCTTGCTTGCGCATGTGGAAGAACTCCCACAGCTTGTCGGTCGAGGGCTGCCAGATCGTCATCTGCGCGTCAGGCCCGGTGGCCGGCTGGGCGCCGGCGGGGATCGGCACCGCGGCGAACGCCGCCTGCAGCGACACCCGCCACCACAGCGTCGGATCGTCGAGCGCGACGCGGACGGTCGGCTGTCCGGCGGGCACCTGGTAGATCGGCGTGCTCGCCTTGCTGGTCGCGATCCACGGCCCGATCCCGCGGCGCAGCTCCGACGTGACCTCGCGCTCGAGCGCGCCGACCAGCTGGCCGGATGCCGGATCGACCGGTGCGGGCGCGGGGATCGCGGCGTTCCAGATGCTGTCGGTAGCGAACAGGCGCTCGCCCGCCGGCGCCACGGGGCTCGTCGGCGTCGTGGTCGCCACCCGCGGCTTGCTTGGCCCGTGCGAGGACACGACCAGCGCGACGACTACGCCCAGCGCGATCACGACGACCGCCGCGCTCAGCAGTGCAAATCGTGGTTTGCGGCGCAGGGCGGAGTGCACAGACAGGCTCAGGCGGTCACGAAGCTGTGGTCATCGACGCGGCGACCCGATGCTACGCTAGCGCCAGCATGGGGGTCGGCGCTCTTCCGCGATCGCGACGGCGCCGGTCGGCGGTGAGCCGGTTCAAGCAAAGGATCGTCGACCGCCTGCGCGGACAGCTGACCCCCGAGCGCCTGGTGGCGCTCGGGCTGGTGCTCGGCGAACGCACGTTCATCGCGCGCAACGCGTACATCGATCCCGGTTGGCCGTGGCTGATCACGATCGGCGATCAGGCGACACTCGGCCCCGGAGTGATCGTGCTCGCCCACGATGCCAGCATGCAACGTCACATTCGCCGCACGCGGATCGCGCCCGTCGTGATCGGCAGGCGCGCGTTCATCGGCGCAGGGGCGATCGTCCTCCCCGGCTCGACGGTCGGCGACGACGCGATCGTCGGCGCCGGCGCGGTCGTCCGCGGCCGGATTCCCGACGGTTCGGTGGTAATCGGCAATCCCGCCACGGTCGTCGCCGACGTGGCGTCGATGACCCAGCGTCACCTCGACGCCGCCGGCGCGGCCCCGACCTGGCCCCATGACGGCTGGACGCTGTTGAACGGGATCACCACCGAGCGCAAGCGGATCCAGCGCGAGGCGCTCGCCGCGGGCATCTCGGGGTACCTCGAATGGCCCGAGCGGCTCACAGCCGACGAACCGTCCGCGTAGCCGTCATCGCCGAGGATCGCCGGCCGCTCGCACGCCGGCCGGCTTGTCGATGCCCCACACGAGACGGATCATGTTGCGCCGCACGAACCGGATCCGCGCGAGGCTGAGGTCGATCCGCTTGAACGCCTGCGAGATCAGGTCGTGGCGTGGCACGCGCGCGCACAGCTCGGGAAACAGCGACACCGAGACACGCTTCCAGTAGTAGTACAGAAACGCCACGCGCTCGAACCACGGCTCCGCGCCAACCGCCCGCG
>JBEKRJ010000539.1:0-4128 GCA_049518835.1 Solirubrobacteraceae bacterium | reverse complement strand
TAGAACGCCTCGAATCCGTCACGTGCCAGGGACGCGTTGAGCGTCGCTAAGGCTCCGAGGCGTTCGGGGCCCTCGTTCAGTGCGTCAGCGGGATCCATCAGGATCCTGATGACGCGTTGGAAGGCGTCGGGTGGTGTGTCGGGTCCGACGGCAGGCTCCTGCATGATCGACTCGAGTGCCTCTCTCACCCACAAGGCCCGGGTTGACCCGTCGTGGACGTGGCTGGTTTCGCAGTCTTTGAAGAACTCGGTGAGTTTGCTGCTGCTGCGGTAGACGAAGTGATCGCCCGTGCCCTCGTTGCCGCAGATCATGTCCGCGATCTCGTTGAGCGTCCGTTGGCGGAATTTCATGCTTCCTCCGTCACCGGTGTTCCGGCCTGGTCGCTATCCCATTCGGGTAGCTCGTCGTCCTCAGTGAGGGCGCCGAGTTCGCGATACAGCGGGGAGACCAGCGCGGCGCCGAGCAGCGGCTCGGTCAGTCGCCAGTCGCCACGACCATGGCGCGTGACCAGCCCGGCCGTCCGCAATGCACGCAATGCGCGGGTGACCTCGGTGCGCCCTCCGGGGACTGCCGCATACGGGCCCTGCCTCTGTGCGAGTTCGAGTAAGAGATGAGCGCCGAGCCGATGCACGCTCCGGGCCTGCTCGAGGGCGATGTCAGCCGCTCGCTCAAACGCGCGAGCGGCCGCCTGCTCGGCGTCGAGCACGGAGAGGCGGGGGTCCTGGGCGAACATGGCGATGGTGCTCGCCGGCTGCTGGTGGGTCACCTTGAGGATCGCCTCGACCCGCCCGACCATCGCCGTCCGATTGAGCTGTGGCCACGCATCGGCCGCCACTCGCAGCCAGACATCCCGAGCTGGCGGCGAGACCGTGATCCAGATGCCGTCGCCGTAGAAAGCACCGTCTTTGCCATGAGCGGCGCGCGCCGCGTCGGGACGTCCGCAGAGACAGAGCCGCAGCCCGCGGTTGCGCTGGTGAACGCCGCGAACCTGCCAAAGCAACTGATCGACATCGAGCGGATGGCGCGCCGAGCGCTTCGGCGCGTCCAGATGGTCAATGATCAGGAGAACGTCGGCGAGCCCGCCGTAGACCTCGATGGCCCGCGTCAGCAGGTCCTCGTTATCGGGTAGCGTTGACCCGTGCAGGACCGCGTCGGTGATCTCCGATCCGAACAGGTTGTGGATCGCGAAGCCGGCACTTCGGCTTCCGCTCGGCATCAGCGACTCGTCCAGAGCGACCAGGTGGGACATCGCCGGACCGGACATCGCGGCCGCGGCTGCGTAGAAGAACAACCAGGCGGTGCGACCGATCCCCCACGCGCCGTCGAGATCCACGACCGCCGGGAAGGCTCCCGCCTGATTCTGGCGGCCTCTCAGCCTGCTTAGCAGCATCGACTTCCCCACGCCGACCTCACCCTCAAGCCCGACTAGGCGCCGTGCCTGGATCTGCTGTTCGATCCGCTCCACCTCAGCATCGCGAGAACGCCGCAAAAGGTCCCAGAGACGGTCGGCCACGCGGTACGGGTCACTCATCGTCGGCATCCTCTTCCCACCGATCCCGCTTGCTGACGAGCTCGATCGCGAACTGCGCAACGTCGACGGTGATGTGTGACTCGCCGTCGCCGTAATCAGGCGCGCCCATCGCGGCCTGCAGGCAGACCTGGTTGGTGCGCAGCGGCCGACCAGGCGTCGCATCGACGATCGCCTCCAAGGCCTCGAGGTCGATCTGACACCCCATCTCTCTGAACCGGTCGGGGAGGTCGTGCAGCCAATCAACTCGGGCGATCGGCGGCAGGTCGAAGTCCAAGGTGTTCTCCCGCAGCGGCCGACCCGCCGCGAACAGCTCGTTCATCGCGTGCTTCTCGCTGCCGGCGAACAGCAGCCGGACGTGCCGCAAGGGGTGACGCATCGCGCGGGCCAAGCTCTCCACCGCCGCGCCGCCAGACCATGAGGCGAGATCCTGGACCTCGTCGATGAACACGACGATGACCGTGTCGTGTGCCCGTCCCCAAGCCTCGGACAGGAGCAACTGGTCGGCGAGGTCGATCGGCTCATCGCCACCGATCATGCCTGCGAGCACCCCGCCGAGATCCTTCGCCGTGGTTAGCTCCTCAGATGCTCCGAGCAAGGCGCCGATGTCCCTGAGCGCGGCGGGCGTCTTCTGCTGCAGCAGCTTGCTGAGCTCCACACTGGCGCGTTTGAGCTGCCCGACGCGGACGCCTGCGTCGCCGGCCGCGCGGCGGAGCGCTCGGACGAGCTTCACCTCACTGTCGACCTTGGCGCGCCGGAGATCGACATCGATCGTCACGATCCCTGGCTCACCGGCCAGGCGGTCGAGCGCGGCAAGTGCCACGCTGCTCTTCCCGATCCGGCGCGCATCGATCAACGCCCAGTGCTGCCCAGCGATCTGCAGACGACGAGCGAGCCCCTCGATTGCGGGCAGACGTCCAATCTGCCGATGCTCGGGCACCACGCCTTCCGTCGGGAAGGGATCCTCATCTAAAACGACCACAGGGCCAAAATAGCACGCTAAGCGTTTGTTCACTAGGCGTTTAGCGACTACTTCTGATCGTCTGCTGGCAACCGGCCATTCCGGATTGCGGCGCAAGCACCGCCCGCAGCCGTCCAATCAGAGCCCAATCAACTGCGAGCGAGTCTCGCCTCCGAACAAGTGGGCATCGCCGGCGAGTAGGTCCGGAAAGGCGCGCGTTGCTCGCCGGCTGGAGTCACCCGACCGCGCCCGGTTTCAATTGCACCCCGAGGCGGCGCAAGGTGCCAAACGGAGCCGAAATCACCGCAAATAGGCCGAAGCGGGTCCTGCACCTCGGCGCCAGAACCGCGTGCTTTGCAGGCACTTCAGGCCCCACGGGCGTGACTGCACTCTCGCTTCACACGCGAGAGGTCGCTGGTTCAAGCCCAGCCGTGCCCATAAAGTGCTGCAAATCGCCATATTACGATTAGTCGGCGTATTAGATGGCGGGAACTATACGGCTCTGTAGCTTTGATCCGACGCTGGCCCCTGCAGTCGGTGGCTTCCGTGGCTGCTCGCTTAGGCTCGTGTAGGGCTCGACATACTCGGCGCGCCCCTACGCCAGCCGTCCACCTCGCTGCACGACACCGCCCGGACCTGAATCGCCTCGGGGTTCGATCTGATCAAACCCCCTGGGATCACTGTCAAGGTCGTACTACCGCATCAGCGCTGCGCAGCGACCGGGATCCTGCGCGGGCGTCGGATCGTTGGCGCCGCGGGGGCCGTGGCCGCTAACGCCACGGGTACTCCGGCATCGGGCTGCGGACGCTCATACGGGTAGATCCGCGGGTTCGCGCCATCGGCAAGCTTCGGCGCAGGCCCGTTATCGGTCACGGCTGCGCCAGCGACGACGACCACGCCGGCGACACTCGACAGCGACCTCGGCCACCGTAACGAGCGGAAGCCCGACGATCATGCCGGTCGCCGTCGTCTATGTCGGGTGCTCCTGCCACGGATCGATCAGCTCGATGCCGGTGTGTTCAAAGTCGGCGACGTTGCGGGTCGCGAGCGTGGCGCTGTGCTGTTGGCAGATCGACGCGATCTGCGCGTCGAAGCCGTCGATCGGGCGGCCATCGTGCTCGCGACGGGACACGATCGCGGCGTATCGGAGCGCAGCCCTGGCGTCGAACGGGAGGACCTGCTCCGCAAACCGGCCGAATACGTCGTCTGCGACCGCGCTCAGCGCCTGCTTGCGGCGGCCGTCAGCGAGTCGCTCGATGCCGTACCGGATTTCCGCCAGCGTGATCGCCGACGTGTAGAGGTCACTCTCCTCGTGTTCGCGTACCCACGTGAGGACCCGGGTCGAGGGTGACGGTCGCATCAGCTCCGAGACGACGTTCGTGTCCAGCACGATCATCAGTCAAGGTCTGCGCTTCGCGCTCGCGTCGAACGCGGTGGGAGGTCGAGCTCGACGCCACCCACTGCGGCGAACCGGTCAACCAGGGTCGCGAACAGACCCTCGGGCTCATCGGGCCCGTTGACCGCTTGGGTGAGAATCACGCGGATCTCGGACTCCATCGATCGGCCGTGCCGGGCGGCCCTGACGCGCAGGCGGTTCTTGATGTCGTCGTCCAGGTTTCGGATGCTGATAGCTGCCATT
>JBEKRJ010000538.1:0-4140 GCA_049518835.1 Solirubrobacteraceae bacterium | reverse complement strand
TCGGGGTGCTCACGGGCGGGGCATCTGACTTTGCCGTGGCGGTCCGGTGTGCGGCCGGCGAGCTTGGGCATGTAGTCGGCGGCGGGGATCTGCTTGTAGGGATCGTCGCTGTCGAGCGGGCTAGCCGGTCGCGGTGACCGTGTTTGATGTCGGTTGTCGGCGAGGCGTCCGACGAGCTCGGTGATCGGGTACGGTGACATCGCGAGGTCGGCGTCAACGATCCGCGCCCATCGCCCGCGCTTATGGTTGGGGCTACCGGCGACTCGCAGGAGCCTGTTTCGGTCCACGCATTTGGAGTCGGCGCCGAGATGAGCCGCGAGGCGCGCGTTGGCGTGTTCGATCGGCTCGAGCACCTCGCCGGTATCGGCATCGACGCCCAGCGCTGGGAGCGGGCGGTCCAACTGCCAGTACGCGTGCATGCCGCCGCCGCTTGAGATCAGCAGATGACAGGGCCGCTCGACGAGGGACGCCTAGAGCAGATGGAGCTTGTCGGCATGGTCGATGTCGACCCACAGCCACCGGCTGTGCGACACATTCTCCTTGTTCCCCGCTCGCGCGGTGCGGCAGGTGACGCCGACGAAGCATTCCTCGCGCGACTCGTTGAGCTGGCCAAGGTGCCCCCGGGCGTATGCCCCGCTGAGAATCTCCTCGCAGTACTCGAGCGCCGGCGCTAGCCAGCCGTGCTCGGGGCTGACTGGGAGGTAGTGCTCGGGGCGCTGCCGGCGGTCGATGTGTACCTGTCGGCCCGGTGGCCTGGTGCCGGGTGTGATCTCGACGAACCCGTCAAACTGGGAGTGCAGCATCCAGAGGTGGATCGCGCGGTGGCGCGCGGCGGGCAGGTCGCGGCTGATCATTCGTCCGTCGCGCTGGCGGAGGCGGCACGGGAGCCCAGGCTAGGCTCGGCGCGCTGGGCCGCGTCCCTCGCGCCGCGCTGCTGGCGGGCTGACGACTGTTCGGTCTGCTGGCGTGCAGGCTCTCGGCTCATCTGCGGCCGGTCGCTGGCGGTGGCTGGCAGCCCAGCTCGATCAGGTAGCGGGCGAACGCGATCCGGTCGCGGTCGGGATCGAACGGTTCTCGCTCTCCGCTGTCGCCGCGCAGCAGTTCGCCGATCCGTCCGAGCTGGTAGAGCAGCGCGAGCTTGCCGGGCGGGTCGGTCCACTCGCCGCTGTCGTAGCGCTGGGTCCATGCTGCGAGCGCGGCGAGCGTCTCGACTTGTACCTCGTCCTCCCACCAGCCTGATCTGACCTGACCTGCAGCCGGTATCGGTCGCGCAGCGCGCACGCGTCTGACCACAGCTGGTCAAACCAGCGCCATCGCTCGCGGGGATGTCCCAGTCCAGGCGCCCGTCGATCGCGACCGGCCGTCCCTTGCCCAGATACTGGGCGCAGGCGTCGGCTTGGCGGCCGAACACGGTCACCCGGAAGTAGTTGGGCTTCTCCTCCCACTCGCCTGTGTGGCTGTTCTTGCGGCGGGTGTTGACCGCGATCCCGAGCTTGCAGACCGATACCCCGCCCGGCGTGGCCCGCAGGTCCGGGTCGCGGGTCAGGTTCCCGGTCAGCACTACACGATTGATATTCACCGTGTTCTCCCTTCAGGACTGTTGTTGCTTGCTGCCTTAGTCGTATGAGCCCGGCATACGGCCCCCGACACTTCAGGCCGCGCCGGTGACCGGCGCCTGACGCCCAGCGATGTTTGAGCGCCACCGCCGGCGCCCCGGCCGTCAACCGCCGGCCAGGATCCGAGCCGAGGCGGGCGGGCGCAGTCTGCGCCACGCGGGCGGCCGCGGGATCGGCTAGGCGGCTTCGGCCAGGTCGTCCTCACCGGACTCCGGCGATCGGGATTCGGGCTCGCCGGTCCCCTCGTCGTTGTCGTGGGGCGAGGCGGCGTCGCGCGGGCGGCGGCGTTCGGCGTTTCCGTGCTCGCGCTCGACGCGTTCGATCGCCTTCTCGAGCTGTTTGAGCGACGCGGGCAGATGCGGCCCCGCGAGCTTCGCGAGTGCCTTCGCGGCGAGGTCGTGGTGCGATCCCCAGCGCGTCGGCCTGGTCCGCTGGCTGACGGGAACGACCAGCCGTGAGGCGTGCTGCTCGGCCCAGATCACAACCAACGCGCGTCCGTACAAGTCTGCGGCGGTCGTGCCGGCGTCGACGAATTTCCACAGCCACGCGACCGCCTTCGCCGGATCGCGCGGATCGCCGTAGTCGATCCGCAGCCGTCCACGCGACCCGTCCTTGCGGGTCATCGTTACGTCGGCGCGAAACTCGCCGATCACAAGCCGGATCCCGCTCGCCGCGAGCCGCGCGACCCGCTCGCCCGCCTGCGTGTACGGCGAGTCGGCGTAATCGGAGCCCAGCAGCGAGTACACGAAAAATCGTGCGACGTTCACGTCAGCGGGGTCGACTCTCGCCAGGCCGTGCAGCAGCGCCGCGCCGAGATCGAGGTTCACGCCGTGCGCCTGGTCGCCGAGCTCGCGCAACTGGCGGTCGCGTTCACGGTTGGCGTCGCCGACTGGGTCCGCCGGCTGTCTGGCGCCGCGTGCGGCGGCCTTGCGCTTCTCCTCCGCTTGGAGTGCGGCCTTCGCGCGGAGCTCCTCGACGGTGCGTTTGATCGCCTGCTTGGCAAGCTCGCGTTATAGAGCCCGGTCGACTATCACGGGCGCGGCCTTCTCGAACTCGATCACGACGCCGGCCGCGCGCGCCTGGTCGACGTCGGGCTCGCTAGACCGCTACGCCTACGGCCCGCCGGCGATCCGTTGCTGTCACGCTGTCAGCGGAGCTGTCTGGTGACGGTCACGGTGCGGGGGCGGGTGACGGGCTGCTCGCAGGACACGATCGCGTCCTTGACCGTGCCGCCGAGCTTTGTCAGCTGCGCGAGCGGGCGTCTGGCGACCTTCCAGCCCGACGGCACAATCGCCTCACCGATCGCCCGCTCGCCGATCAACCCCGCTTCGGCCAGTGATCGCAGGACGGTGCGTAGCTCGTCGACGTTGTAGTCGCTGCGGTCGGGGCTGTCGCCGGTCAGCTTCCAGTCGCCGTCGCGGATCGTCCACGCGCCCTGCTGGCCGCCCGCTGCGGCGCCGTCCATGCGTCGCAGCACCTCGTTTTGCAGTTCGCGTTTGAACGCCCGCAGCCGCGACTGCTCAAACAGTCGCGCGTCGTCGATCGCCTCCGCAAGCTGCGCGGCGGTCATCTCGGCGAGGACGAGCGCCTCGCCGGTGTAAGGCACGACGACCAGCGCCGGCAGTCCTTCGCCGTCCAGAACCGTCTCGGCCTCCTCCTGCCCGATTGTCATCATGCCGCCCGGTCGCGGTTTGCGAGGTTGCGCTGCGCGGTGGCGACGAGGATCCGCAGCACGCGCGCGTTGCCGTTCGCGTCGTTGACCTTACACACCGCTTCGGGCGCCGGCACGAGCTTGCCCCACAGGTCGAGCGCCTGGTCTTGCAGGCGTTCGATCTCACTCCCGTCGGCGTCGGCGGGCTTGGTCGGCTCGCCGCTCGCCGGCTCACGAGCGCCGCGGGGCTGATCGGCGTCGTCTGGCTGCGCGGCCCGCTCGTCGGCGGTCGCGCAGCTGGCCGCGTCCGCGTCGCCAGCTCCCGGCTGAGGGCCGGGGCGCCGGCCGGCGCTCAGGGGCCCGCGGTCAGGATCGTTTTGGACGGTCACGCGCTCGGTGGGGACGTCGCGTGGCGCGGGCTCGCTCGCGGCCCCCTCGACGGTCGCGGGCGTGCTCGGTTCGGTGGCCGAGACCACGGCGCTTGGGGCAGGGAGCGCGTGGGCGGCGTGGACGAGGGCGGTCGCTGCCGCGTGGGGCATGTAGCCGTCGAGCGTCGCCTGGATGCGCTGCCACAGCGCGCGGGCTTGGTCGACGTCGCCGCCGCACAGCCTGATCGCCGCGCTCGTCGCTTGCGACTTCGCTTCGCCCGCGACGGGCGGCCCGTACGCCGGACCGGGGTCGCCGGACGGTTCGGCCGCGTCGCTGCCGATGTCCTGGGTGAAGATCGCCGACGCGGCCGTGACCGATAGCACCGCGTCGACGTACGCGCGCTTCTTGGCCATCTTGCCGATCGTGTTCCACACGTCGGGCAGGTCGGGATTATCGACCTCCCCCGCGGTCTGCGAGGTGATCCGCGGATCATTCTCCGGGAAG
>JBEKRJ010000537.1:0-4142 GCA_049518835.1 Solirubrobacteraceae bacterium | reverse complement strand
AGCTGGTTGACCGGTTCTGCGCGCCGCCTGACCGCGATGGGCTGCACGGTCTCGCGTCGCGCCTGGCGGTCTACGGCGAGCCGGTGCGCGGGGTCGTGGAGTCGATGAACGGCGCGCGGTTCGTGCACGACGAGCTCGTGTCTCATGGTTGGGAGGTGCTCGTCGCCGACGCGCAGAAGGTCAAGGGGCTGGCGCCGCTGGCGTGCAAGACCGACAAAATCGACGCGCGGGTGCTGGCCGAGCTGTCATTCCGCGATCTGGTGCCGGCGATCTGGCTGGCGACAGTCGAGCTGCGCCGCGAGCGGGAGATCTCGCGCTGGCGCCTGCACCTGGTCAAGCACCGCTCGACGCTGAAGAACCGCGTGCACTCGACGCTGATCACCTTCGGCCACCAGCGCCACATGTCAGACCTCTTCGGGGTCGCCGGCCGCCGGCTGCTCGGGCAGCTTGAGATCCCCGAGCCATGGCGCTCGCGCGTCGAAGCCAGCCTCGTGCTGATCGACGATCTCGACGCGCGGATCACTCAGATCGCGAAAGAGCTGCGCCGCTCGGGCGCCGATCACCGCTACATCCCACTGCTTTTGACCGCGCCGGGGTTCGGATGGATCACGTCGTTCACGGTCGCATGCGAGCTCGGCGACATCACCCGGTTCGCCTCGCCGGTGAAGCTCACCGGCTACACCGGGCTGTGCCCGCGCGTCAAGCAGTCAGGCCAGAGTGACCACCGCGGCCCGCTGTCCAAGCACGGCCCCCGCTATCTGCGCTGGGGGCTGATGGAGGCAGCGATCGCCGCCTCCGCCCATCCGCTTTACCGCGAGCGCTACCAGCAGACCGAGCGCCGCCTCGGTCGCCAGCGCGGCCCCAAGGTCGCTCAGATCGACCTCGCGCGGCGTCTCACAGAGGCGATCTGGTACATGCTCACGCGTAACAAGCCCTTCGCTCCGGCAGGCGCCATTTTCCGTTTGGCTGCCTGACAGCCCTTTTTCAAACTGCGCCGCCGGAGCGAGCCCCGATATAGCCAAATCCTCGAAGCACGATGACGCGATAGAAACATGAGCACTGCTCCAAAGGCCCGACCCACACGCGGACCATGACAGGTTCACTGGTACCGGCTCGTACGTTCGTGTCAAGCGCCACGACCTCAACTGTTCACTGGAGTGAACTGCTCGGGCGCTTGACACGAGCGCACTCGCCGGTGTTAGTGACACACGCCCGGGCTGTCAGGATTCTGACACGCGACTTGACAGCGGGCCCTCCTTCATAGAAACGGAATCCGGGTGCTCGGAGGGGCTGGTTCGGGCGTCTGCATTTGCGTTCGGCCATGCTCGCCAGGGGCGCATGCTTTTCCAACACCCAGCGAGAGTCCGGGGTGCTCGCGCACGTTCCAGTGGGCGCTGGCTTCGATGATCGGCCGGGCGCCGGCCGCGCTCATCCATAGGACGATCGGCGCGGCGATGCCGTCGTACGACGGGCAGGAGCCGTGGAATCGAGGATTGCGGTGCGCCAAGGCGGTCGCGCGTGGAGGATGCTGGGGGTCCTGCCCGGCTGGGCCTCGGCGTGCGCGGCCGGCGGCGACAAGGGGCAGCACGACGACGGCACACGCGCGGAGCCGAAGGCGTTGATCCCGCATCCGGCGACCGAGAGGGCTCAGCGGGCGGCCGCCCCCTCGGGCTCGCTGCTGCTGATCGTCGGAGGCGGCAGTCCGCGGTCTGAGGCTGCTTGACCGCGATTAGCCGCGCGCCAGTTGCTCGAACAGCTCCGTGACGACGGTCGGCTTGACAGGGTCGATGAGGCCCCCCCGCACCGACCGCTCGTCCGGCCAGCCCGCCGCGAGCATTCGGCTGCCGGCCGCGACCGCGTCATAGGCCGTGCGGCGCAACTCGGGAACGCCGTCGGCGACCCAGAGCCAGCGCGCGGCGCCATCGCCCTCATATGGCAGCCCTACGCTGCCCGCGTTGATGAAGCGCACGGCGCCGACCATACGGTCGTCCTGCTGGTGCGTGTGGCCGGCGACCACGAGCGGTGCATCGACGCCGGCCAATACCTCGGCGTACCGCTCGGGTGTGGACACCCTGGTGACCATCTCGTCGTCGGCCCTCGGCGTGGCATGGCAGTACAAGACGCCGTCGAGCGTCACGGTTAACGGCAGGTCGCCGAGTGCCCGCCCGCGGTCGGCGCCGAGTTCCGCAGCGCTCATGGCGGCCGTGACCATGGCGAGGTCGTCGCCGGCGGGCGGCGTCGTCGTCTCGACTGCCGCGACGGTCTCCCGCTCGCCGTTGCCGCGAATGTGGTGAATGGGCACGGTGAGCACGTCGAGGCGGTCGAGCACCGCGCGGGCGAATGGGCCCGGCACCGTGTCGCCGCCGACGACGACAGCGTCGGGTCCGGCTGCACGCGGGTCGGCCAGGACGGCCTCCAGGGCGTCGACGTTGCCGTGGATGTCGTACAAGACGAGCACGTTCACCCAGCCGACGATACAGCGACCAGCAGGCTGCGCTACGGCCGAGCCCGAAGCGCGCGCCGCTGTCCTCTGGCGATGCGGAGCAGCGTCGCTAGCAGCTGCCTCCGCGTCCAGCGCCGTTATGCCGACATCGGCGTAATCGCTTGGACGATGACCAGCGGCGTCGCGCTGGCTTGGAAAGTGCGAGTTGTTATTAAGCTAGTTCGACTTGGAGGGGCGCAGGTACGGCGTCTGCCCGGCCCGGCGGTGCGGCGGGTCCGAACGCCAGCGCTCCGACTGCGGCGAGCGCCACCGAGACGCAGCCGGCGAGCGCGAGCGAGTGCGCGACAGCGTCGCGCGGGACTTCTGCGTTTGCGCTCGGCGAGCACACGCAGCGCGGCATGCAGTCAACCGCGCGGGGTGTCCGACGCGTGGCCGGCGCCGACTGCGCTCCGGTCGGCCAGGACCCGGACCGGGGGCACGGAGCGTGGGAGGCGCGCCAGTGCATATGTGGCGACGACTGCCGGCGGTGGCGCAGGGCCAAGCATCGGGCTGCGGCGCTGTGCTTGAGCGCGTCCGAACGCCGGTCGGCGTCACGGACGAGGCGCGGACGAGCCAGCGCGTGTCCCCAGGCGACGCCAGGAGTCCTGACTGGAGCGTACGGGCGCGATCACGGGCCGTCGCGCAGGCCGGCCTCCAATCCCGCGGGCAGCGCGAGCACACAACTGGCTCTCGACGTCGGTGAGCGCCCGATCGCTGCCGCGTCGCGCACTGGTGTGAACGGCGACGGTCTGCGGGCTCAAGCGCCGCCGCTGGGGGGCGCCGGCTGTGCTGGAACGTTACGAGCGCATCGTCGCCAACGCGATCACACGATGTCCGGCGGCAGGATCTCGAAAGCGATCGCGCCGAGTCGGTACCGCGTCACCCGAGACTGCTGCAATGCGCCACGAGCGACGAAGTCGAATTCCGTCTTGAGGTCGTCGCTTCTCTCCGAAGTGCTTGCTGAAGCGCAGCAGGCACTACCGTGCCTTTGAGCCGCTTCTCCGACGACGGGGATCGCTCCGGCTTGAACGATCCGACGATCGCGTTCACGCGATAGCGATCGCGCGGTCAGCCGGAGCCGGGCGCTGAAAGCGATCGCGCCGGAGCGGCGCCGGGTCGCTGCCGCCGCGCGACTCGTTTCCGCGCGAAGCTAAAGTACGGTCGGCCGAGGTGGGACGATTGTCTTGGTCTGAGACGTCGGATGCCATTCTGAAAGCGGTAGCGCGGCGGATGCCGCCGACCTCGAGCTGCATGACTACCGCTCAGCCGGGGCGAACCAGTAGTCCGCCGCGCCCGGCGGGGACAGCTGCTGGCGTGGCAAACCAGTCGCCGCTCCCGACCGACTCGACGCGCCCCAAGGCGCTAGCTGGAGCGCGGCGTGCCAGCTAATTCTGGGCAGATCCCCGGTGGCTGCTCCAGCGGCAAACCAGGCACGAACCGCGGAAGGCCTTCGAGCATCGCTGCGTGGCCGCTTTGCACCAGATCCGGCCACCAGGGCGAGTTCGTCAGCATGGGTGCTGTTGTGCGGTTGCAGCAATCTCAGACCGGCGCGCCTGACGCCCGGATCAGCGGCAGCTCAGAAGTCGACCGCGCGTATCGGGATCGCTGCCCAGCCAGCTCAGGGGCGGCACTCTTGAACTCGCTGCTCTATCGGCGACAG
>JBEKRJ010000536.1:0-7771 GCA_049518835.1 Solirubrobacteraceae bacterium | reverse complement strand
GGGGCGTCGCGGTTGCTGGTGTCGGTGATGACGTACGCCCAGCTCGTCTCCGAGCCGGTCCCCGCGGTCGTGCTGATCGCGATGTGTGGCGGGTTGACCGGGTTCTCGGACTTGTTGAAGCCTTCGAACTCATTGATGTTGCGCCCGTCGTGCGCGGCGACGATCCGGGCGCCCTTGCACGCGTCGTGCGTCGAGCCGCCGCCGACCGAGATGAAGCTGTCGCATTTCTCGTCGGCGTACAACGCGTACGCGTCCATCACGTTGTAGTCCTTCGGGTTGGACTCGACCTTGTCATAGACGACGACATCGATTCCCTGGTACTTCACCTTGCCGACGATGTCGTCGATGATCCCGGTGCCGCGCAGGCCTGACGTCATCAGCAACGACTTCTTGAAGCCGAGGTTCTTTGCCTCGACGCCGACGAGCTCGTACGAACCCGGCCCGAGGAGCCCTCGGGGAACGTTGTGGAACTCCTTGATCGGGAATTGCCACAGTCGCTGAACTTCCATTCGCTGCCTCTCCTTCCTCGCGCGCGGCATCGAGCGCCCGCGCTGGTTGCGAGGCGGGATTAACGCAGATTTGCTGTCACAATCGTGACTGATCGCGACGCGATCAACCCGACCGCGTGCGACAGCCGGACCTGGCGTGGCTTGCGGGTCCTTGAACCATCCAAGGGCCACAACGCGCTACGGCGCCGGCGTAGCGGGGTGCAGGGGCGGTCTCTGATCCGCGACGGCGCCACGTGTGAGTGATCGATGCTAATTGGACACACCCGGTCGCGGGGACCAGCGGGCGTGAGTGTCGCCAATCGTTGAAGAAACTCGTTCAGTTTACGGTGCGTGCGACTGCCGCGCCACGAAAATCGGGGGAGTCAGTCACCGTTCCAGGCGATGTCGCTCGCCCACTGGATCGCGGCCGATGCGACATCCAGCAGCGCGATCCGCAGTTGCTGCTGATCGGTGCTGCGCCGGGCCCGCGCGACGGCTGCCACCTGCTGGGCAAGTACCGGCGCGCCCGCGCGCGAGCCGCCACCCGCGTCGATCTCCGCGACCGCGCGCAGGTTTCGCGCGCGACGCTTGGTCACCGCGTCACCCGAGTCACCGGCCTGGCGCGGCTGCAAGCCGGCCGCCCGGACGGCTTCCCCGAGCGACCCGAAGTGGTACAGGACCGTGTTCAGGCTCGGCCAGTCACCGTCGCGGTAGCGGACGATCCGCCACGGTTGCCCGAAGCGGCGCGCGCGCACGGGATCCCAGTCGGCCTGCGCGGGCGGCTCGCCGTAGCGCTTGGTCCACTCGACGATCGCCGCGATCACCTGCTCGGGTCCGGTCAAATGCCGCTTGAGCCGCCGCGGACCCTGCCGAGGCGCCAACCCGGCCGCCTCGACGGCCGCGTTGAAGGTGCCGAACTGGCGCTTGACCATCCCGACCGACGGCCAGGCGCCCGCTTCGAAGCGCTCCGCGCGCCACCCCTGCCTCGTCCTTCGTGCGCGCGAGGGATCCCAGTCGCGGATCGTCGGCGGCTCGCCGTGCAGCCGAGTCCAATGCTGAATCCGCGCGATGATCGCCTCCGGCGTGAACCGCGGCGCACGCACGGAGCGGCCCTCGTTGGCGCCGTTGGGCGCTAGCTGCTGATGCGCGGGCGCGCGGCGCTGCACGGCGAACGAGCTCGCCGCCGGCAACTCGAGGACGGCCTGCGCGACCGCGGCAGCGAGCTGGTCCTCGCTGCCGTCGGTCGCAGGCTCTCTGGTGAGCTCGGTCACGCTCGCTGGTTGGACGGTCATCGTCGCCATGCCGGCGGGCGCGCCGTTCGCTATCCCTCTTGGGCTTGTTCGGACGCCACCTTTGACTGCAGCTCCGCCATCACGGTCGGGTCGCGCAGCGTCGTCACGTCGCCGAGCGCCCGGCCCTCGGCGATGTCGCGCAGCAGCCGCCGCATGATCTTGCCCGAGCGCGTCTTCGGGAGGTCATCTGTCCACAGGATCCGCTTCGGTCGCGCGAGCTTGCCGATCTGCTCGGCGACGTGATCGCGGACCTGGGCCTCGATCTCGGGCGAGCCCTCGAGCTCTCCCTGCAGCGTCACGAACGCAACGATCGCCTGCCCGGTCAGCTCATCTGACTGCGCCACGACGGCGGCTTCGGCGACCTTCTCATGCGCGACGATCGCGGACTCGACCTCGGCGGTCGAGAGGCGGTGCCCGGAGACGTTGATCACGTCGTCGATCCGGCCGACGATCCACAGATAGCCGTCCTTGTCGCGGATCGCAGCGTCGCCGACGAGGTAGGTCTCGGGCCCGAACCGCGACCAATAGGTCTCGACGTAACGCTGGTCGTCGCCGTACAACGTGCGCAGCATCCCCGGCCACGGCCGCTTCAGGACCAACAGGCCCTGGCCTTGGGCGACGCTCTCGCCGGTGGCCTCGTCCAGCACGTCCGCGACCACCCCTGGGAGCGGCTGCGTCGCCGATCCGGGCTTGGTCTCCGTCAGCCCGGGCAGCGGCGAGATCATGATCTGGCCGGTCTCGGTCTGCCACCAGGTGTCGACGATCGGGCAACGCTCGCCGCCGAGCACGACGTGATACCAGAGCCAGGCCTTGGGGTTGATCGGCTCGCCGACGGTGCCCAGCAGCCGCAGCGACGACAGGTCGCGCGAGTTGGGGAACTCGGCTCCCCACTTCATGCAGGCCCGGATCGCGGTCGGAGCCGTGTAGAAGATCGTCACGCCGTAGCGCTCGATCAGCTCCCACCAGATCGACTTGCTGGGGTAATCCGGCGCGCCCTCGTACATCACGCTAGTGGCGCCGTTGGCCAGCGGCCCGTAGACGATGTAGGAGTGACCGGTGACCCAGCCGACGTCGGCCGAGCACCAGTACACATCGCGCTCGGGATCTAGATCGAACACATACCGGTGCGTCGCCGCCACGCCCGCCAAATAGCCGCCGGTCGTGTGGACGATCCCCTTCGGCTTCGCCGTCGAGCCCGACGAGTACAGGATGAACAGCGGATGCTCGGCCTCCAGCGGCTCAGCCGGACAGACCGGGTCGGCGCCCGCGAGCAGCTCGTCATAAAACACGTCACGGTCGGGGGTCATCGGCACCTCGGTGCCGGCGTGACGCACGACGACGATGTGCTCGAGCGTCTCCAGGGCCCCCATCGCCTCGTCGACAGAGGACTTGACCGCCGCGACCTTGCCCTTGCGCCG
Source organism: Solirubrobacteraceae bacterium (assembly GCA_049518835.1). Taxonomy (GTDB): domain Bacteria; phylum Actinomycetota; class Thermoleophilia; order Solirubrobacterales; family Solirubrobacteraceae; genus Palsa-465. Next base: position 4,573 of record JBEKRJ010000536.1, on the reverse strand, counting down.
GGCACCGTCGACGGTGATCAGCGCCTTCGCGTTCGAGACCTCCATCCGCTCCTTCACGGCCTCGACCGCGAACCCGCCGAACACGACATTGTGGGGTGCGCCAATCCGCGCGCACGCGAGCATCGCGACGACGACCTCGGGGATCATCGGCAAGAAGATCCCGACCACGTCTCCCTTGCCGACGCCGAGCGCCTTGAGGCCGTTGGCGAGCCGCTGAACGTCGCGATGCAGATCCGCGTAGGTGATCGCGCGCTCCTCACCCTCCTCGCCGGCCCAGTGAAACGCGACTCGGTCGCCGTGACCGGCCTCCACGTGGCGATCGACGCAGTTGTAGGAGACATTCAGCTTGCCGTCGGTGAACCATTTGTAGAACGGCGGATTGGACTCGTCGAGCACGACGCTGAACGGCTCGTCCCAAGCAAGGCCGTCGGCTTGGGCGTGTAACGAAGCGTCGTTGACGCGCTCGCCGGCGAGAAAGCCCGCCGGCGGCGGGAAGCGATCTTGGTGCAACAGTTCCTCGAGACGGCGCTCGAGATCCTCCCCGGCGAGGCGGGCCGCGTGTCCAGCGTCAGCTCTGGCGTTCGCGTCGACCCACATGAGCGCGCCGTCTACGCCCTGTCGCGGGCGCGATCGAAGCGATGATCGACGCGCTCACTCGCTCTCAGGGACCGAACCGACGGGTCCCGGGCGTATGGAGACGGCAACGTCCATTCTACCCGAGAAACGCGATCAGCTCTCGCGCGACCCCGACCGGATCGTCGTAGGCGATCAGAAAGCCCGTTCGCGCCAGCATCCGCAGCTGGGCGTTGGGCAGCAGGTCGAGCGCCTCCTGGGGGCCGATCAGCGGATGCGCGGGGTCCGCGTCGGCCCACAGCAGCAGCACCGGGGCGTCGATCCGGGGGTAGGCGTCGAGCAGGTAGCGCTGCGCCTCGACGGGCCAGCGCCGCGCGAACTTCGCCCAGGAGCGGGCTCGGTTGCCGTTGCCGGGCAGGTCCGCGAACGCGTGCCGGACGAGATCGCGCGCGGCGGGGTTGCGCTGCACGGACAGGCGCTCGCCGAGGGCCGGCCGGAACACCACCGTGGCGCCGTAGGCGAGCAGGCGGTCGAGCCCGGGCAGCGCGGCCGCCCGGCAGGCCAGGCGCCAGCCGGCCCGCTGGCCGCGGAACTCGTCGCTGCGGTGCAGCCGGTTTGGCATCAAAACCAGCCGCGCGGGCTCGATCCGGCCGCTCGTCACGGCTCGCAGGATCAGCTCGGCGCCGATGTCGTGGCCGGCGAGCAGCGGATGCGGTCCCGCCACCTCGCGGCAGAAGCCGGCCATCACGTCGGTCAGCCAATCCGGCGAGTACGGGTGACGGGGACGATCCTCGGAGTCGCCATGCAGCGGCAGGTCAGGAAGCACGACCCTGAAGCGCGCCGACAGCGCGTTGACTATCGGCTCCCACTCGCGATGCGAGAGCCCGAGCGAGTGCACCAGCGCCAGCGCCGGGCCCGCACCGGTCTCGCGATACGCGACGCGGGCACCGTCATGGTGATGGTATAGCCGCAGGCGCACGCTCGGCATCGTTGCATCCCTGTACACGAGGTTGTGCAAATGCTGCGCGAGCCTGGTCAACACTTGCCAAACCCGGCTGAAATGGTGGTATGGACCCACCCACGAGAAGTCCGCTCGGACTCTCCACATCCCAAGCCGCCGAGGCGCTAGGGGTTTCCCTCGGGACGATCCGCCGCTGGTCGGACATGGGATACCTGAAGTCCTATCGCACCCCCGGGGGGCAGCGACGCTTCAGTCGCGAGCAAATCGACCAGTTCCTCGAGTCGCTGTCACGCGGCGGCTTCCAACCCAGCGAACGAGAACGAGCCACAGCATAGGGGCCAAGCCCGGGCGCTCGCTGAGCGCCGGCATCGCCCGGGCCCCACCCTAGCGCCGCTTCGCCGGCGCTGTCGTATAGCGCCACTGCGCCGGCGCCGTCCTACGCATCGGCCGCGCGGGCTTCCTTGATCCGCCGCTCCATCGCGAGCTCGGTGTCGAAGTCGGCGCTGTTTGCGTGCCGGTAGTCGGTGCCCTCCCCGCTGAGCAGCTGTGCCAGCACCTCGACGTAGCGCGCGTCGAGCTGGCTGCCGGCGACGCGGCGCAGCTCGCGCAGCGCCTCGAACGAGCTCATCTGCGTCCTGTAGGTGTCGCTGGCAGTGAGCGTGTCGTACACCTCGGCGACGGCGATGATCTTCGCGATCTCGGGGATCTCGTCGCCGGTCAGCCCGTACGGGTAGCCACGGCCGTCGACCCGCTCGTGGTGGGCGAGCACGATCTCGGCGACAGGTCCGTACATGCCGAGGTCCTTGAGCATCACGGCGCCGAGCTCGGGATGGCGCTGGATCGCTTCCCAGTCCTCGTCGGTCAGCACCCGGCCGCGCTCGGCAACGCGGTCTGACAGCGCGAAATGGCCGATGTCGTGCAGCAGCCCGGACGTGTGCGCCAGGTCACACTCCTGCTCGCTCATCCCGACCGCGGCGGCCATGTCGCCGGCGAAGCGTGCGACCGCGGCCGCGTGGCGTGCTGCGCGTTGGTCGCGGATGTCAAGCGCGCGCAGCAGCCCCGCGAGCACGCCCCACGACAGCGTCACGTACTGCTCGGAGCGCTGCTGCGCCTTCGCGACCAGCCGCGCCTGATAGGAGAACGCGAACACTGCGACGAGCGCGAAGATGATCCCCGGCAGCCCGAGCTCGACGTAGATCGCAGCCCCGGAGACCGTCAGCACGATGTCGATCACGATCACCGGCAGCAGGCTCCGCCAGTCGCGCAGGCTCCATGCCTTGCTGGTGCCGTCGAGCGCCGTGAACAACGGCGCGACGATCGCCCAGCTCACCGCGAGCGCACCGAACGCCAGCGCACCGAGCAACGCAAAAAAGCCAACCGAGTGGTTATCGTGCGGAGCCGCGTGCCGCATCACGGTTGCGACCGCGAGCGCCGGCGCGCCGTTGCCGACGAGGTTGAAGATCAGTGCGAGCCGCCGCGTCGGGTGCACGCGCGCGATGCTGAGCTGGCCGAGCGTGCTGACGCCGAACGCCGACGCCGGTCCGAGGAACGTCGCCGCGAGCATGTTGACCAGAAACGACGACGAGATCCGCGTCCGTCCACGAACCAGGACGGTGCCGACGCCGGCGCCGACCGCCCCCACCGCGAGCACCGCGGAGAGCGCGGTCAGGCGCTCGGCGGGGGCCACGGCCCCCGCCCAGATAAGGCACCCGAGCAGCCCTGCACAGCCGCTGGCGGACGCGATCCGCGGCGGCCACAGTCCGGGCGCGCGAGCCTCAACCACGCGACGAGCGTAGCGCGCTGGGCAAACGCGGATGGCGCCGGGTGCAGGTTATTAACGCGTTACCGGTCTATCGACGGCCTGATCCCCAACCCATGACAACCTCCTCTCTCACGTTCGAGATGAGTAACTGGATTGCGGCGGCATCGGCCGACCGCGGCGATAGCGAGCGCCCGTCCCCGTGGGAGCTTTTGCATGGTTTCGGACGGAAAGGGTTTGCAATTTCGCTTCTAGGCTCTATAAACAGCACTGGATAGCCCGACCTTTCTCGTGCATGCGTTACCTAAAGACCAGCGAAGCGGCAGCGCTGTTGAACGTGAGCCCGAACACCCTGCGAGCCTGGGAGCGACGGTTCGGGTTCCCCAAGCCGCAGCGTTCGCCGGGCAAGCACCGGCTGTTCACCCACGGCGAGGTCGCGGCCTTGAGGGACGCGCTGCAGGAGGGCCTCTCGATCTCCTCGGCGGTGTCTCGCGCGAGAGAGGGGCTCGCGGCTGACTCGCACTCGCTCGTCGGCGCGCTGGTCTCATTTGAGCGCGAACGGGCTGACGCCGCGATCGAAGCAGCGCTCGCGCTGCGCTCGGTCGAGCGTTCGGTGGAAGAGGTACTGCTGCCGACCCTCGACGAGATCGCTCGCAAGCACACGGTCGAATCCGCGCAGTGGGCGTTCGCCGCTCATTGGGGCGCCGATTGGCTGCGACGAGCCCAGCGACTCGCGCCGCCGCCGGTGCGGCCGGTGTCGATCGTCGTCGGCGATGCGTCTCGCGACGAGCTTGATCCCGACGCTCCCCACATCCGCGCGCTCGAGCTGCTGTGCGTTCGCGCGGGCGTCAAGGTGCTGAGCCTGTCGGCGCGGGGCGTGAACGGCATCGGCGACGCGGTCGCCGCGCACCGGCCGAACCTGGTCGTGCTCGCCGGCGGGTATCTGACCGACGACATGGTCGCGCGCTGGGCGTACGCGATCAGGCTCGCCGCCGGCGCGCTGCCGGTCGCGGTGTACAGACGCGGGGGACAGCGTGTCAGGGTCCGCACGACGGGCACCAGCGTGCTGCCTTCGGAGGCCGGCCAGGCGCTGCCTCGACTGCTCGAGCTGATCGAGTCCGAGCAGGGGGTCGGCGCGCTCACCAGCGCGGCGAGTGCCCGCCAGTCGGGCGGGCAGGCGGGGGCACGAACCGCGAGCATGTAAGTTCATCGCTGTTATCGGAGACGGCGCCAGAGTTGATTACCAACGTGGCGTACAAGGTTGCTCCCCTTATTCGTAC
>JBEKRJ010000535.1:0-4149 GCA_049518835.1 Solirubrobacteraceae bacterium | reverse complement strand
CTGGGCCGACCCCCGGATCAAGGCCTTGAACAAGGGTGCCACGATCCCGAGCACTCCGATCACTGTCTTCTACCGCAGCGACGGCTCGGGGGACACGTACGCGTTCACGAGGTTCCTGTCCGACGTCTCGGGGTCGTTCTCCCGCTCCGTCGGCAGCTCCACCGTGGTGAGCTTTCCGACAGGCCAGGGTGCCAAGGGGAACACGGGCATGGCGACCGCCGTGCAGGGAGTCAACGGCGCGATCGCCTACATCGCGGTGTCGTACATCATCGACAACAACCTGCCGGCGGTTGGGGTTGAGAACGCCGGCGGTCGCTTCGTGGTCCCGAACCTGAGTGCAATCGAGGCGGCGGCGGCGGTGGTACACAGCGTGCCATCCACCAACCAGGTCACGATCGTCAACCCGTCGCGGCGCGCCAAGAGCGCGTATCCGATCTCGACGTTCACCTACGCCATCGTTCCGACGAACTCGCCGGACGGGGCGCTGCTGCGGTCGTTCATCAGCTACGCGATCACGAGCGGGCAGTCGTACGGGCCCAGGCTCGACTTCGCGCCGCTGCCAAAGGACGTCCTCAGGGCGGATCAAGCCACTGTCAACACGATCGGCTGATCGGTTCGCGATAAATACCGACAGACCTGGAGGTACTCGTGAAACGTCGTATCTGCCTCGTTGGGACCGCGCTGGCTGCGGTGGCCCCACTCGCAGCTGGAATAGCAGTAACGCCGGCGAACGCCGCCGGCACGACTGCGAAGGCGGTCGTGCTCAAGTGTCACATCGAGCTGAGCACGGCGCCGCCGGCCGGCTCGAACATCGTCAGTCAGCCACCCGCCGACGGCGCGCAGTACGGAGCTGTCCACTGCCCGCCCGTCGGGACGTTCGGGCCGGGCATCGAAGCGGACTCGTTCACGGTTCCCGACAGCGGCGACACGGTGGCCAGCTACGTCCAGTATTTCAGTGGCGGCTCGATTCACGGTAAGTTCGACCTGACTCCACAACCGGCGGTGCTGTTGACGACGAACTTCGCCAGTGAGTCGTGGGTCGGCACGGTGACGGTCACCGGCGGCACCGGTTCATACGCCGGCGCCAGGGGCAAGAGCGGCAAGCTCACGTGCTCGAGCTCGGACACGGTGCATTTGACGTGCACCGAGAAGCTGAAGCTGACGGCGCTCTGATCGCACTCCCGCCGGTGTTTGATCAGCCGTCTGATGGCGCTCCCCCGGTTGGCGTGGCCTGGCCACGTCCACCGGGGCGGACGTCGCCGATGCCGGCGCCCGGGCAGAGCTTGTGGTCTTGTGGTTACCCTCCAGCGAGGGTCACGGCGCCTGGGATGGAACCATCTCCTCGACGATGACCGACTCGACCAGGATCCGCAGGCCGGTGCGAGCCCCGAGCGTCACGCCCACGCCATGGCTTGGCAGCTCCACGAGGACCTTCTGCCCCGTGTCGAGCGTGACCTGGAGCCGCACCGCCGATCCGAGGAAGGCGCGCTCCGTGACCTCGCCGGGTCCTGCCGCGTCGGGCACGACTGCGACGGCCTCGGGACGCAGCAGCGCATAGACCGCTGCGCCGCTTTTCGTGCCGTCGGGGTTTAGGACCTTGAGGCGCTGACCCAGGACCTGCACCTCGCCGTTGTCGCCGATGCGCCCGGGCAGCCGGTTCATCGCGCCGACGAACTCGGCGACGAACGGCGTCGCGGGGTGGCGGTAGACGCTTTCCGGCGTGTCGACTTGTTCGAGTCGGCCGTGCTGCATGACGCCGACGCGATCGGCGATCGAGAGCGCCTCGGACTGGTCGTGCGTGACGAACAGGGTGGTGATGCCGAGCCGCTGCTGGAGGCTGCGGATCTCGGCTCGCAGTTGCGTCCGGACGCGAGCGTCGAGCGCCGAGAGAGGTTCGTCAAGCAAGAGCACCGTCGGCTCGATCGCGAGCGCGCGGGCGATCGCGACTCGTTGCTGCTGGCCACCGGAGAGCTGGTACGGGTAGCGATCGGACGTTTCCGTAAGTCCCACGAGCTCCAGCAGCTGATCGGCGCGCCGCAGGCGCTTGGACTTGTCCTGGCGGCGCATTCGAAGCCCGAACGCGACGTTCGTGCGCACGTTCATGTTTGGAAACAGGCTGTAGGCCTGGAAGACCATGCCCATGTCGCGCTTGTTCGGAGGCACCGAGCTGACGTCTAGATCGTTGACGAAAACGCGACCGGCGTCGGGGCGGTCGAATCCCCCGAGGATCCGCAGCGCGGTGGTCTTGCCGCACCCCGACGGCCCCAGCAACGCGATCAACTCGCCCTTGGCGATCTGCAGATCGAGGCCGGCGAGCGCCGTCACCGGTCCGAAGTGGCGCTGAACGCCGTCGAATCGAATCATCAGATCACCCGGATAGAGCTTGTGCGTTGCCTGCGCCCCGCAAGGAAGGAGAGCGCAAAGAGAAGCCCGAAGGTGAACGCAAGCGTGATGATCGAGAGCGCGACCGAGATGCCGGCGGTGCCACTGAGACTCTCCTGGATGAGCGCCACCGGGAAGGTGCGATAGAGCAGCAGGCTCGAGATCACGACCTCGCCAAGGCACAGCGCGATCGTCAGGAACATCGCGCCGAACACCGCCGTCTCGACGTTCGGCAGGATCACGTACGTGATCGTCTGACGCCATGAGGCGCCGAGGTTGCGCGAGGCGTCGACGAGCGTGTGCAGATCGATCGCTCGGACGCCGTTGTCGAGCGCGCGGTAGGTGAACGGCAGTGCCAGGATCACATAGAACGGGGTAAGCGCGGTCAACGGATTGTTGAAAAGCAGCCTGACCGTCCATTCCGGTGCGTGGCTCTGCAGCTCCTCGAGGCCGGCGGCCATCACGACCGGCGGGATCACGATCGGCAGCAACGTAAGGCCCTCCATCATCAGCGTCAGCTTCGGCAGCCGCAGCCGCACCCACACGACCGTCGGCAACATCAGCACGACGACGAGGACGGCCGTGATCGCCGAGATCTCGAGCGAGGTGAACAGCGCCGAGCGGATCGCCGAGTTCTGCACGACCTGCCCGTAGTTGCCCAGCCCGTAGCTGCCGTTGCTCTGAATCAGGCTGAACTTGAACGCGGAAACCAGCGGCCCGACGAAGTAGAGCAGGGCGAGCAGGAAGATCGCGACGCGCCACGGCCGCAGGCGCTCGTGGCGGGTCTTGCTCGCGGGCCGCGGCCCTGGGCCTCCGACCACCTCGTCGGCGGCGACCATGCCGACCGAACCGAAGCTCATTGCAGCCATCTCCGGGCGCGTCGCTGCAAGAGCCAGTAGCAGACCATCACGACCACGATCACTGCGATCATCTCAACGCCGAGCGCGAGGCCGAGCCGGTCCGCGTTGACGAGCACGTTGCCGTTGATCGCGTCGTCGATCTGCGCCGGGACGATGTTGAGCGTGCTGCCGACGAGCGCCAGCGCCGTCGCGTAGGCGGAAAAGGCGTTTCCGAACAGGATCAGCGTGGCGCCGATCACCGATGGCGCCAGCACCGGGACCGCGACGTGGCGGAGATATCTGAGCTTCGTTGCCCCGAGGCCCAACGCCGCCTCCTGCCATTGAGGACGCAGCCCCTCCACCGCCGGCGTGATCAGGATCACCATCAGCGGCACCTGGAAGTACACGTACGCCAGCCCCACCCCCAGCAGCGACGAGATCGTGAAGCTGCCCGCGTAGAGGTTGATCCCGATGTCCTTGAGCAGCACCGTGACGACGCCCTCGGCGCCCAGCGTTGCGACCCAGGCGAATGCGAGTGGCACGCCGGCGAAGTACGCGAGCACGCCCGAAGCGCTCGAAACGATCCGGCGCAGCATCCCGCCGGGCCTTCCCGCGACCACCGCCGCCGCCAACCAGACGCCGAACACCGCGCCGACCAGCGACGTCCACACCGACAGGATCACGCTGTTCTTGAACGCGCTCTGGTAGGCGGGCGAGGTGAAGGTCGTCTTGAAGTTGCTGAGCGTGAATCGTCCGGCATCGGTGGTCAGCGCGCCATGAATCACCATGTACAGCGGCAGGCCGAGGAATACCAGCACGTACACGGCGAACGGCAACACCCCCGCCCAGGCTCCGTAGCGGGCCGCCGTACGACGACCGATCCCGCGGCGCCGTGGCGCCGCGGGATCGCCCGATCTGCCAGCTACTT
>JBEKRJ010000534.1:0-4155 GCA_049518835.1 Solirubrobacteraceae bacterium | reverse complement strand
TGCCCGCCGTGCTGCCGTTGCCCGTGGCTGAGAAGGTCGCGGCGATCGTCCCCGCCTGGCCGAGGATCATCGGTGTCGCGGGACCGGCAGCCGGGACGGTCGCCGGCGTTGTTGTCGAGGAGGCGCCGGTGGAGCTGACGTAGTTCGGCGCGGTCGCCGTGAGCGTGTACTGCCCCGACCCCATCCCTTCAAATGTCGCGCACCCCAACGAGTCGGTCATCGCCGACTCGTTGGTCGGCCCGCCAGTGGCGGTGATCGTCGCCCCCGGCACCCCCGCGCCGGTCTGGTCCTGAACCTCCGCGAGCAGGTTGCCTGCGGTCGGGCGGTCGATCAGGCTCTCCTCGCGCACGTCCGTGCGCAGGTTGGCCGGCCAGTCGACGTCGGATAGGAGCTTGTAATACGCGGTTCCGGGGTTGCCGGCGCTGCAGCTCGAACCGCCGGTCGAGTTCTCGTACGTGGCGCTTGACGTGATCGTGAACGTGGTGCCGTCCAGTGACACGCTTCGCGCCGGAACCTGGTTGAGCTGGCTCAGCTCGAGATCGGACAACCCCGCGAGGCGCTCCTGGTCCTGCTCGGCGAGGTCGACGGCCACGGCACGCAGCCGCTGGTCACCACTGATCTGCGCGGTCGAGTTGAGCCCGACGATCACCGCGCTCCCGATCAGCGCCACGAGCAGAGCGCTGACCACGACCTCGATTAGCGTCAGCCCCTGCTCGGAGCGGGCCGCGGTCCTGAGCGCGGCGAGCCGCGACGGCCGCTCTCTTGTGGCCGCACCGCGCCGGGGAGGCGGGGCTTCAGTGTCGGCAAGGGTGGTCGGTGACTGCAAGGAGGGTGACATGAGTTACGGCAGGCGTGGGCCGGACCGCAGTGACGCGGTCGCGCGCCCAAGCCGACCCCGCCGGCGGCCGGCAGCGCGAATTTGAAGTGAAAGTTCCATCTGACTCCTCGGCACCCCTCGGAGCTTGGTGAAGCGCAGCGGACAGATGTCTGACCGTGGACCGGAGGTTCTCGCTCGCCCCCGGGGTGTCCGATGTCGCCGTGACCCCCCGCGACCGCGTAGCGAGTGTGGGCAAGTACGGTCTGCGATCGTCGGCCTGTTACTGAGCGATTGGACTGTCCGCTGCCGATAACACGGCTGTGGCCGCGCATGCGCGCTCCTGAAGCCAACTTCCGGCAGGCAAGAGAGAATCCCATGGGCACAATTGCACCCCCGCAGCCGGTGCCGATCGATTCGGAGCGCAACGCGTGACGACTGATCTGCATCACATGCGAGTGCTGATCGTCGACGGCGACAACGCCGGCGAACGTCCGCTCGAGCAGGCGCTTACGCGGGCGGGGTACAGCGAGGTTCGCAGCGCGCCGGACGCGATCGGTGCCTGTCAGCTGTGTGCCGCGTCCCCCCCCGACCTCGTACTGCTCGATCTCGACCTTCCCGGCCGCTCCGCTGATCAGGTGATCGAGCAGCTGCGGCCACTGATCGACGCGCCCGAAAGCCTGCCGGTGCTCGTGCTTGCCGCCGGCGACGCCCTCGTCGATCGCGACCGAGCGCTCTCGCTGGGTGCGCGCGACTTTGTCGCCAAGCCGGTCGATCCGACCGAGTTGCTGCTGCGGGTGCGCAACCTGCTTCAAACTCGGCAGTTGCAGCAGCAGCTCGCGGACCGCAACGCGCTGCTAAGCGAGGCCGTCCAGATGCGGACCGGCGAGCTCGACAGCGCGCGCCGCGAGAGCCTCACGCTGCTGGCATCGATCGCCGAGTACCACGACGACGACAACTACCAGCACACCCAGCGCGTGGGAATCTGCGCCGCCCGCATCGCTTGGGCACTGGAGCTCCCAGAGCCGTTCATCGCCACGATCCGCGACGCCGCGCCGCTGCACGATATCGGCAAGGTCGGGATCTCGCGCCGGATCCTGCTCAAGCCTGGCCAGTTGACCCCCGCCGAGTGGGTGCACATGACGCGTCATGTCGAGATCGGCGCGCAGATCCTCGGCTCGGCGCAGTCACCGGCGCTTCGACGCGCCGCCGAGATCGCCCGCACGCACCACGAGCGGTGGGACGGCAACGGCTACCTCTCGGGTCTCAGCGGCGCTGACATTCCGCTTGCCGGCCGGATCACCGCCGTCGCTGACGTGTTCGACGTGCTCACGCACGAGCGGCCGTACAGCCGGGCGTGGGAGCTCGACCGCGCGTTGGCGGAGATCCACAGCCAGTCCGGGCGTCAGTTCGATCCCCAGGTCGTTGCGGCCTTCGCGACGATCGATCCGCAGACACTCAGCGGCGAAGACGCGCATCTGGCCGCGTGAGCCGCTGCCGCGCGCAGCGCTCAAGGCGGTCTCTGGGCTCGAACGAGCGCGGCGCGGGTCAGCGGCCGTTGGCCGACGACGCCGCGCGAACGTCGTCCATCGTCGTCCCAACCCGGCCCTCAGCCGCCAGCAGCAGCTTGAAGTCCTGCGGGCTGGACGCAACAGCGAGCGCCTCGTCGCGCCCGACGCGGCCGGCGGCGACGTGTGCGAACAGCGCCTGGTCAAACGTCTGCATCCCGTAGTACGCGCCCTCCGAGATGATCCCTGTGAGCCGTATCGTCTGGTCGGCATCGAGGATCGCGTCGCGGACGCGCCCCGTCGTGCGCAGGATCTCGAGCGCCGCGACACGACCGCCACCGGTGGCCGGCACCAGCCGCTGGGAGATCACCCCCCGCAGCGTACCCGCCATCATCGAGCGGACCTGCCGGTGATGGTAGGGCGGGAAGAAGTCGATGATCCGGTTGATCGTCTCCGCCGCGTCGGCTGTGTGCAGCGTCGACAGCACGAGGTGCCCGGTCTCGGCGGCCGACAGCGCCGTCCGGACCGTCTCCTCGTCGCGCATCTCGCCGATCAGGATGATGTCGGGGTCCTGGCGCAGCACGCGGCGCAGCGCGCGCTCGAACGAGCCAGTGTCCGAGCCGACCTCGCGCTGGTTGATGACCGAGTGCTTGTCCGTGTGCAGGAACTCGATCGGATCCTCGATCGTGACGATGTGGCGCGCGGTCGTCGTGTTGACATGGTCGACCATCGCCGCGAGCGTGGTCGACTTTCCCGATCCGGTCGTGCCGGTCACCAGCACGATCCCACGTGGCTCCTCGGCCAGCTCGCGCACCGCGTCGGGCAGGCCGAGCTCGGCGATCGTGGTGACGCCGTATGGGATCACGCGGCAGACGATCGAGATCGAGCCGCGCTGGCGAAACGCGTTGACGCGAAAGCGCGCGAGGCCCGGCATGGCGTACGCAAAGTCGACCTCATGCTCGGCGGCGAGCTCCTGCAGCCGCGCCGGGTCGGTCAGCATCTCCTCGAGCGCTTGCTGGGTGTCGGCTGGCACCAGCCGGGCGGTCCCGGGCAGCGGCTGTAGCTGGCCGGCGATCCGCACCACCGGCGGCGAGCCGACCTTGACGTGCAGGTCAGACCCGCCGTGCTCGACGACGTAGCGCAGCGCCGCCTGGAGGTCGAGGCTCACTGGCCCTTGGCGACCGAGGGGAAGGCAACGGCGCCGGACTGACCTTTGCACGTCGTGCCGGCGGCCGCTGACAGCGTGCCCTGCGACTGGCTGTAGGCCATCGGCGCCGCGAGGTCCAGCTCGCACTGACCGGCGGCGGAGTGGCGCTCGTAGGCTGCTACCGCCGTGGCGTGCGAATGCGTCACGGTGCTGTGCACGGCGACCACCCGCAGCGTCAAGCGCTGCTTCGCGCCGGCGGCGTTGGTGAACGTGAGCTGCTCGGTCTGTCCCGCGCCCAGCAACAACTCCGAGCACATCTGCCGGTGCGGTCGGCAATCGCCCTGGCCCTGGTGTCCGACGCCGCTAGACAGCGCGAACACCGCCTTGTGGCCGCCGGCGAGGACCCCCATGAACATCACCTCGGGCTGGGCGCTGGACGGCAGCGGCGTCAGCCGCGCGACGTTGTCACGCACCGCGGCGTTCGAGTTGGCGCCGGCGCGCAGCTCCACGGAGTAGATCGTCCACGACTGCGAACTGGCTGAGGACTGGGCCTGCGACGCATCTCCGGTTGCAGCGTTCGCCGAGGTGGTTGCCGAGCCGGAGCCGTCCGTCGAGGATGCCGAGCTCGTGGTCGCGGTCGGTGCCGGCGTCACGGTCGTCGGCGTCGTCGGCGTCGTCGCGGTCGT